>NZ_JAUBPS010000002.1:65554-119877 GCF_036700865.1 Microcoleus sp. S13C4 | reverse complement strand
GAATCAGGGGAGAGAAAGCAGAGAATATCGAAGTTGCGATCGCATATTTCACTGCTGCATTAACCGTCTACACCCGCAATGCCTTTCCCGAAAAATGGGCCGGCACGCAAAATAATCTGGCAATTGCCTACAGTGAAAGAATCAGGGGAGATAAAGCAGAGAATATCGAACTGGCGATCGCATCTTACACTGCTGCATTGTCCGTTCTCACCCCCGATGCCTTTCCCGAGTATTGGGCCCAGACGCAAAATAATCTGGCAAATGCCTACAGTAAAAGAATCAGGGGAGAGAAAGCAGAGAATATCGAAAATGCGATCGCCTCTTTTACTGCTGCATTAACCATCCGCACCCCCGATGCCTTTCCCGAAAAATGGGCTATGACGCAAAATAATCTGGCAACAGCCTACCGTCACAGAATCAGGGGAGATAAAGCAGAGAATATCGAAAGTGCTATCGCATCTTTCACTGCTGCATTAACTGTCTACACCCGTGATGCTTTTCCCGAATATTGGGCCGGCACGCAACATAATTTGGGAGAAGCCTACCGTCACAGAATCAGGGGAGATAAAGCAGAGAATATCGAAAGTGCTATCGCACTTTATCACAATGCTTTAACTATTAGAACTCGCGAGGCTTTCCCACAAGAACATACAGGGACTTTATCTAATTTAGGTAATCTTTACCGAAGTAACCAGCAATGGCAACTCGCTTATGATACCTATGCCAAAGCGATTGAAACAGTAGAAACTTTACGGGGCGAGATTCAATCTGGGGATGAAAGCAAACAGAAATTAGCTGAAGAATGGAATGAACTTTATCTGGGCATGGTAGAAGTTTGCATCGAATTAAAACACTACACCAAAGCCCTAGAATACGTCGAACGCAGCAAAGCCCGCAACTTAGTCGAACTCCTCGCCACCCGCGACTTATACCCCAAAGGCGATATTCCCGAAACCGTTCTCAACGAACTCTCGCGCCTGCGTCGAGAAATTGATGCCGAACAGCGCCGACTAGACAACCAACAGACAAATCGTAACAGCAACGGCGGCACAATATCGGGAGAACGCGGCCTCCAAACCGACACCCTACAAACTAGCAGCCGCGATCAAATCCATCTCACCCAATTGTGGCAACAACTCGAGGAACTGCTCGTCCGTGACATCAAACCCATTGACCCCGACTTCCTCCTGACTCAAGAAGTTAAAGGCATCTTCTACAGCGATATTCAAGCCCTCACTGCAGAAAACACCGCTATCCTTGAATGGTACATCCTGGGCGACAAATTCCTTACTTTCATTATCACCCCCCAATCACCAAATCCTATAGTATGGCAATCTTCAAAAGCCGACTTTCAAGCCTTGGTAAATTGGGGCGAGGAATATCTGAGAGATTACCAAGAAGAAGATAAAACCCAATGGCAGGAAAACCTAGCCCCTCGCCTCCAAAGCTTATCTGAAATATTGCATATCAATGAAATTCTGGGGAAAGTACCCAAACACTGCGATCGACTAATTTTAATTCCCCACATTTTCCTACACCTGTTCCCCCTTCACGCCTTGCCGATTAGCCCTGAAACCTGGAAGCGATTTAACCCAGAAACTCAGCCTCCTGAACCCACCAATCCCTACTTACTAGATTGCTTCAAACAAGGTGTCCGCTATTCCCCCAGTTGTCAACTGCTGCAACAGGCACAAAGGCGAAAACGCCCAAATTTCACTCACCTATTTGCCGTCCAAAATCCCTCTAATGACCTGAACTGTAGCGACTTAGAAGTACAAGTGATTAGTGAGCATTTCGACTTCAAAGATATCCTCATCCAAAGTGATGCCAAAAAATTATTCATAGATAACAGCCGTCTCCGCATTACCCACTGCGCCCACTTTAGCTGTCATGGCTACTTTAACTTTAATCAACCTTTGCTATCAGCATTGCTGCTAGCCGACTGCGAATTACCCCCGCCTCGCCCTGAAGAAAACCCCACTCGCTATCTACCCTTACAAAATGGCAACACCCTCGACCTCACCAAATGCCTCACCTTAGCAGACATCTTTGCCCTTGACCTCCGAGAATGCCGCCTGGTTGTCCTCTCCGCCTGCTACACAGGCATCAGCGAATTTAACAGCATCAGCGATGAATATATCAGCTTACCTAGCGGTTTCCTGGCGGCTGGTAGCTCTAGTTTAGTAGCGACTTTGTGGGCCGTCAGCGATGTGTCAGCCTCATTTTTAATGATAAAATTTTATCAGCTTCTCAAAGCCGGGTTAAGTGTCCCCCTTGCCCTTAAATCAGCTCAAGTTTGGCTGCGGGATGCCACTAAAGAAGATTTGCAGCTATGGACAAGCAAACTTACCTTGAATCCCACACAAAAAATTGTACAGTTACCTGCATTATTTAATAAGATGGAAGCTAAAGCTAAACCTTTTCAATCGCCTTACTACTGGGCTGCTTTCTGTGCTATCGGTCAATAGGAGTCTATAAATGTCATTTGAAGAAGACAACACTAGAGCATTTCAACTGTTGATTGCTACCCAGCCTCAATTATTTTATAAACACGAGGCTGAATTACACCAGCTACGTGCTACTCTGCCAGATGATATTAATCAAATATCTCATGCTGTCTCAAATTGGTGTAATTGCGAAAGTCGCCTTCCAATACTTGAGGCTTTGAGAAACTTGCACGGCGATAATAAGTTTCGCCCACCAGGAATCGGCGACAACGTGAAGGCTCCTTCAGAGCCAGGGCCTAAACCTCGTCGCGAAGTAACCAAAGAAACGCTATCAAATGCCATCCAAGAAACTTTCCCCAACCAGTCAAAATAGCACTCAGGCTCTAGGTGATGAACAACACTCAATTGACAGGCAAACTTGCCAACCCCAAACTAATGCTGTTTGCCTTTCATTTGTACAGCAACCTGGCAAAAGGGGATAAACAATCTGTAGAGGCTGACCATTTATGGCATAAATGCGTTGCTTTGGGACAACTGCTGCAAACAGAGCCAAAGCTCGATTTTTTACCTGAAAACCTAAGCAATAGAAATAGCCAAAATAACGAACAAAGTGACTATGTGGAACTTTGGCAGTCAAATGTCGAGAGACTGGTGTCATTTACAACTGTTAGCCAACCGGATAAACTGCCTCTGAAAGGCGTAATTTATCCCCTCCGACTCCACGACACTTACGCGCTGGACTTCACGCTGCTTTTTCGCAATTCTACAGTAGAAGTCAAGCAACTGAGCAGTCTAAATTTTCAAGGTTGTCTACTACCTTGGGAAATCCAAGCATCACTGGGACAAACCCTAGTATTATTTGCTAAACCTGTTGATTTTGCTGGCAATCATCAAGATTTAGCAAAAGATTGTGTAGACGCTTTGTTTCAAGATTCAGAGCTTAAACAGCCAAAACCCTATTTAGTCGGTGACGGAAAACTTCTAGGTAGTCCCATTTTGGAATTTGACAATAGTCAAGAAGATCCCAAGTTAAAGTGTCACATTCTAGTCTGGTTAGATACTAATGAAAAAACTTTAAAGTTGGAGGAGGATGGCAATTATTACCGTCCGCTAATCAATTTATTATGCTGTCGTAGTAAAATTATTTATGCTTATCACCAAGCGTATCGATGCAATGAGGAAGCGAGAAAACTTTATAGGCAATTAGAGGAGAAGGTGGAAGAGTTTAGCCGTTTGAAATCAAATAGAGACGAGCGGCTGGAGCAACTGGAGGGGTGTCTGACTGAACTCCCCCAAATCGGGTTAAATTATGCCCGCTATTTGCGAGATATAGAACTTCACCAGACTACAATTGAAACGAATGTTGCAAATTATAGTTATTGGCTCAAACAACTTGGCGATTGCAGCATCCAAGAAATGGATAACTTAGATTTTATACAAAAATTTGTTGACCGGAGTTGCCAGATATTTCAGAAACAGATTAAAGTCAATATAAGTTATCTTACCGTAGGACGGCAATTGTTTCAACAGATGATTGAAACTATCCGGGGCATTGTAGAAGTTGATGCTCAAAAACAACAGGTACAGTATGAGAAAGTGGAAAAAGAGCGCGATCGCAATTTACAAAATACGATTCAAGCAGTCGGTACCGGCATCGGTGTCGGAGTCGGCTTTGCCGGAATCTTAGCAGCGGGCTACCCCTTAATCGAAAAACCTTGGGATTTGCCTTCTCCCCAACATCCTCTGCTTCCCCCGCATCCCTTCATTATTGCCCTTGTACTTAGTTGTGTAGGCGGTGGAGGCTTGGGATGGTTGGCTTGGTTTTTCACTAAACGCCACCTCAACGCTAAATCATCACCTCAGCAGACAATTTCACCTAGTCCCCAAAATCAACTTACCTCTGGGGATGTGTAATCGCCCTCTGCTTTCTTTGTTAATTACATTTTCGCTGTCATATTCTCGCGACTTACTGATAAATCTGTTTACTCTTTGACAACATCCATTAACTCTTCAATCAAAACATCGAGGGTGCGAGCTATTTTTTGAATTGATGTAATATCAACCGTTGCTAGTCCTTCCGAACGAGCATAGTGCCTGACTGTGCTGTACGGAACCTCGGATCGATCGGCAACATCCTTTAACGTCCATCCTTTTTCGTCAGCCAACTCTCGGATTCGGAACCTAACTAACCCCATTCTACTTGACAAACGATAAGTATTTATCGTTTAATATTTGTAATCACAAAGACGATCGCCCTCAGACCTGATAAATCAAGGGCAATCGCCTCTCTAACCGTCCACTTTCGTGGAAAGGATTTTCCTATGATACCAAAAGAACTCACTTATCGCGATCGACTTAAACCTTGGTGTATAATTCGCCAACTCTCGAACTGTCAGCAGTTAACAGTCGCCCGTTTTACTCGTCGCCCTGATGCCGAAGCTTACTTGAATGCACTGCGTCGCTTAATGCCCGCAGTCCCACATACAATTGTTTTTGTAAATGCGCTGTGCGTAAATGAACTCAGCGTTCCAATTCAAACACAATTGTCGATCGACAGTTAAAGAAAGCTTAGTTCGATCGAGTTTTCGAGAATCCGATCTAAAACTCGATCGACTTTCTAGAAAAACCACTCAATATAAAACAACTGCCAACAGCCAAAAACCGTCAACAGTTGTTTTATATATTCAATGCGGATGGCGAGACTCGAACTCGCAAGGACATAATGCCACACGCACCTCAAGCGTGCGCGTATACCAATTCCGCCACATCCGCTCTTTCTAGCAATCTCCGGGATTTTTGCGTTACGAGTTAAAGATTCGCAGGTTGAGGTTCCTGACATTTAACTTGTGACTTGCCCTTTTGCACCGCCGATTTACAATCATAGCACCACTACCAGCAAAATGTAAAATAAATTTTTGTGAACAATTTCTGGAAAACGATTATCCAGAACATACCGAAAGGCATTATTGTACAGAATATTGAGTGAATTAAGCAGCGAAGATGGGGTTCTCGAAAATTTTAATCGCTAATCGGGGAGAAATAGCTCTCCGCATATTGCGGACCTGCGAGGAAATGGGGATTGCCACGGTCGCCGTACACTCCACCGTAGATAAACACGCCTTGCACGTCCAGTTGGCAGACGAAGCCGTTTGCATCGGCCCCCCCACCAGCAGCAAAAGCTATTTAAACATCCCCAACATCATCGCGGCTGCCCTGACGCGCAACGCAGCAGCCATTCACCCCGGTTACGGCTTCCTCGCCGAAAACGCCCGATTTGCCGAAATCTGCGCCGACCATCAAATTACCTTCATCGGCCCTTCTCCTGCGGCGATGCGGGCGATGGGCGACAAATCCACCGCCAAAGAAACGATGCAGCGAGTGAAAGTCCCCACAGTTCCCGGTAGCGAGGGATTGCTGGCCGACGATCGCGAAGCTTTGTCGATCGCCCGCGACATCGGCTATCCTGTGATGATCAAAGCCACCGCCGGCGGTGGAGGCCGCGGCATGAGGCTAGTTAGAGAACCCTCGGAACTCCCCAAACTATTCTCAGCAGCCCAAGGCGAAGCCGATGCAGCCTTCGGCAACCCTGGACTTTACCTCGAAAAATTCATCGAAAAACCCCGGCACATCGAAATCCAAATCCTCGCCGACAACTACGGTAACGTCATCCACCTCGGCGAGAGAGATTGTTCGATTCAGCGCCGACACCAGAAACTCCTCGAAGAAGCCCCCAGCCCAGCCCTCAGCCAGAAACTGCGAGATCAAATGGGTCACGCCGCCATTGCCGCCGCCAAATCCATCAACTACACGGGTGCGGGGACTGTAGAATTTTTACTTGACAAATCGGGCAAGTTCTACTTTATGGAAATGAACACCCGCATCCAAGTAGAACATCCCGTCACCGAGATGATTACAGGCCTCGACTTGATAGCCGAACAAATCCGCATCGCCCAAGGAGAAAAACTGCAAATCAAGCAAAACCAAGTAATTCTCAACGGCCACGCGATCGAGTGTCGCATCAATGCCGAAGATCCCGATCGCAATTTCCGACCCCACCCCGGCATAATCAGCGGTTATTTGCCTCCCGGTGGCCCCGGCGTGCGGATGGATTCTCACGTCTACACCGATTACGAAATACCCGCTTACTACGATTCTTTAATCGGTAAAGTAATTGTATGGGGGCGCGATCGACCGACAGCCATCCGCAGGATGAAACGGGCATTGCGGGAATGCGCCATCACCGGCGTCCCCACCACCCTGGGCTTCCACCAAAAAATCCTCGATTCCCCCGAGTTTCTCAGCGGCGAAGTTTACACGAATTTCGTCGAACAGTTCTTGAACCAAAACAGTCATTAGTCAGTTGGCAGTTGGCAGTTGGCAGTGAACCGCCAACAGTCAACCATCAACCGCCCACTTCTACATCATCATCGTCAGTAGCCCTTGCTGACCGAGAATCATTTCTCGCAGCAAGCTACAGATACCCACCCAAATAATCGGCGTAATGTCCACCCCGCCGATCGGCGGTACAATCTTTCTAGTTACGGCTAAAAAAGGTTCCGTCGGCCAAGCAATCAGACTCAACGGCAACTTGCTCAGGTTCACCTCGGGATACCAAGTCAGGACGATCCGAAAAATAAACAGCAAGGTCATCACGACTAGGACAGAGCCCAGAATCCAACTTGCAACGGTAATACCAGTCATGGGTCTTATCTCGAAAATTTAAGTTTTGTTAAGTCTGCCCTTCATAATTTTAACCGTTTCACAGGTGCGATCGAAAGTATAAAATTAATAAAAATCAAATTGTTGTAACAAAGGCTTGGAATCTATGACTCCTTCTCTCGCGAACTTTTTGTACAGCCTGCTGGTCGGCGTGGTGGTGGTAGTGCTTCCAGCAACGATCGGCCTGATATTCATCAGCCAAAAAGACAAAATCAAGCGCACCTAAAAAGTCAGCGGGTGTCTAAGTCCGGCGCTGCAAGTCAATTGTGGGCTACAAGTCGGGCATTTCCCCGATCCGAGAAACCTCGGCTGCCAGCAACTGTCAAGGCAAAACCTTCAGTTGACTGCCAAGCTGAGGTTTTTTCCCGTTAAACTCATTATTATATGGTTCACTTCCCAAGCTGAAACCCTGACCGGACGCTGCCCCAGAAAGCACAGTCGGGCTGACAGACTTAATGATAGATGTAAAATCTAACTCGCTAACATAGGAAAGACATAGGAGATAGGCTAATGGTCAATTTAGGATTGAACTGGAGCAGCCTGCTAGGGATCATCCTAGCCGTTGCAGGGGCAGGACTGTATTTTCTGCGATCGTGGCGTCCCAAACTAGCCCGAGACCACGATATTTTTTTTGCAGCAGTCGGCCTGCTGTGCGGCGGTATCCTGTTATTTCAAGGATGGCGGCTTGACCCAATTCTGGCATTCGGTCAATTTCTGCTCACAGGTTCCGCCATATTTTTTGCAGCAGAAAGCATTAAGCTGCGCGGAGCAACCACAGCACAAGCCAAAAGTCGTGCCCAATACGTAGATGAAGAACGACCCGTCAGCAATGCCTACGCTTACGACGGCTACGATTCCGAAATCGAGCAGCTAGAACCAGAGGAAGACTACCCCCAGCGTCCCCGGATTAGAGGCAGCCAAGACAACCGTTCCTCTCGGGAAGCCTACGACGACGAACCCCGCCGCCGCCCCTCGAATCGCAACGGCAGCGTTAACACCTCCAGGTCTGAGTCGCCCGATCGATCGTCGCGCAAACGTCCCTCTCGCCCAGAAGCCCCGCCTGCCCAAGACTCTGACAACTGGGACGTTTCAGACAACCCCGAAGAAAGACCGACCCGCAGCCGCAGCAGTCGCCCCCCTGCTTCGGAAAACCGCAGTTCCGATACGCCGCCGAGAACCAAAAAACCCCGTCCTACGGAATCATCCAGGTCTCGCCCCAGCAACCGCGACGTGGAAGCACCGCCGTCAGATTACGTGGAGTATCGACCTGTAGAATACCCGGAAGACCAACCGGATAATTCCCCCAGTTTCGACAAATAGGCAAACATAAGTAGGTGGGTGAAACTAAACATTTATTGCCCAGCTCCGACTTGGGACACAGCAAAACTCTAAGTTGCGTTTATTGATACCCATCTACTTATTATCAGATATTAGACTTATTAAAAAGACTGTAAATTGCGAGTGTGAAACCGCAGACAAACGTAGATATACACACATAAAACCTAATTTTTTGTAAAAAAATCCTAACATACCGAACCTGTGGAACTAATCGACAGCATAATAATCTAAATATAAAATCCCAAATCTAAAATCAGCAAGATGCCATTACTAGAAATAGGAGATCCGGCTCCCTGGTTTTCCATCCCTTCTACAAATAACCCCTTATTTCATTTCTCGACGGTTGGCGGCCAGCGAGTCGTGCTGTTTTTCTTTGGCAGCGCAGCTTTTGAACAAATCCAAGTTATCCTCAAAAGCTTTCAAGAGCTATCAGAGGAATTCCAAAGCTTGCAAGTAGAGCGGTTGGGAGTGAGCGTTGACCCAGCAGACAAAGAACAAAACAGACCGACAACAATTGCTCCGTCATTCATCTTTTTCTGGGACTTGGATAAAACAGTCAGTCAGAAGTACGGTGTGTCCCAAGATGTCGAACAAAATGGAGTTGCCGGAGTTCACTATGCACCCCAAACTTTTGTACTCAACGAAAACCTTCAGGTAATTAACATTTTGCAGATGGGCGAACCGCACCTACACGCCCAGCAAGTATTAGATTTTCTCAAAACTTTGCCCCCAATTGAGGAAGCTCGACCCATTACTGCTCATGCCCCCGTGTTGGTAATTCCTAACGTTTTAAACAAAGCATTTTGCCGTAGTTTGATCGATATGTACAAAGCTAAGGGTGGCACTCCCTCGGGCTTTATGAGGCAAATAGAGGGGAAAACAGTTTGCCTGTACGACGAGACTTTCAAGAAGCGTCGAGATTTCTTTATTGAAGACGAGGATTTCCAGCGAGAATTGAGTGCGATTATTCTGCGCCGGGTGATGCCGGAAGTAGAGAAAGCTTTTCAGTTTACAATTACCAGGTTTGAACGGTATTTAATAGGTTGTTACGATGCTGACAGCGGCGGTTATTTTCGGCCGCACCGCGACAACACTAGCAAAGCTACGCTGCACCGCAGGTTTGCGATGACGCTAAACTTGAATGTGGGAGAGTACACGGGGGGATTTTTACGGTTTCCAGAGTACGCGCCCCACGGTTATAAAGGGGATGCGGGCACGGCGATTATTTTTTCGTGTTCTTTGCTGCATGAAGCCACTGCCGTGATTAGTGGTCAGCGCTTTGCTTTGCTGTCTTTTTTCTACGGCAATGAGGACGCTGCGGTACGAGAAGCTAATTTTAAGTATTTAGCTGCTGATTCAGATTCCCGAAAAGGAGAACCGGCGTGAGGAATGTCACTACCGTGGTGCAAGTCCTAAAATAATTACAGAAGGTAGTTAGCGGTTAGCCACAAAACCTAATTCGTAGCTACCGATCGCTAAATAATAATCGATCGCCATGAATTTCAAACTTCTAAGTTTAGCAGTATCGGGAATTTTAACGGTAGGGGTAACAGCCAGCGCTACTGCGGTTGTTACAGCATCCCCTGTGCGGCAATCAACAGATTTAACGGAATTTAACTCGGTGCATTCCCAGGGTGCGATCGCCCAAAATGTCGAAGAACAAACCAATATTCGAGTCTACGAAAAGGCTAGTCCGGCTGTTGTTACCGTCGATACAGATAAATCTAACGGCAGCGGCACAATTATCAGCCCCGACGGCATGGTGTTAACTAACGCCCACGTGGTTTCGGCAGGCGGTACCGTCAATATCATTTTGTCAGACGGCAAAAAACTTGTGGCCGATGTCGTCGGATTCGGCGAAGAAGGTCTAGACTTAGCCGTGGTGAAGATTCGGGGTCAAAACAATTTGCCCACTATTCCTTTAGCCCGTCCAGGTTCGGTGAAAGTCGGGCAACAAGCATTTGCGATCGGCAATCCATTCGGTCAATTTCAAGGTACTTTTACAGTCGGAATCGTCAGCCGCATCGACCAGCAGCGGGGCTTAATTCAAACCGACGCCGCCATCAATCCCGGCAATTCAGGAGGCCCACTGCTAAACAGTTCAGGAGAATTAATCGGCGTCAATACTTCTATTTTTACTCGTGGTCGGGGCGGAGGTAATATCGGTATCGGTTTTGCAATTTCAGCAGACAAAGTACCCGCTTTCCTGACAGCGGTACGAGAAGGGCGGGCTCCCCGCGTGGCTCAAGCCCGATCGCCCTTTGGCAACAAATCACCTCAAAAAGTTCCGTTAAACGGGCCCGCCGTCAGCGGCCTCCTCACCGACAAGTCTAGCGTTCTACCCACTGACAACAGCTTTTTTGACCTCTACTCCTTTGAGGGAAAAGCGGGTCAGCAAATCACAATAGAAATGAAAAGTCAAGAAATTGACCCTTATTTAATTTTGCTCGGACCCAACCAGCGCGAAATCGCGCAAGATGATGACGGGGCAGGCAGTAAAGACGCCAGAATTACAGTCAGGCTGCCCGCAGACGGGACTTACACGTTAGTGGCAAATTCCTACCAAGCTAGGCAGTCAGGGGCTTATACGTTAGAACTGAAAGCGAGTGCTCCTACCGCGCCTTCTCGGGCTATTTTGCAAGAAGAAGGCGCTTTAGTCGCAGGCGGCCCAGTATTGCCGTCTGACAACAGTCTGTATCGCGAGTATACTTTTGAAGGTCGATCAGGTCAGTCTGTAGCCATTTCCCTAGAAAGCACAGATTTTGATCCCTATGTGGCTATCTTTGACCCTAATAGCCGATTAGTGGCAGAAAATGACGATGCGAGTGATTCGACTAAAAATGCGTTTCTGAGCGTTACTTTGCCCGCTACGGGTCGCTACCGCGTAATTGTCAATGCTTACGATGCTTCGGGCCGGGGTCGTTACACTCTAACTGTCCGGTGAAAATTGGGCATTGGGCATTGGTAATTGGTCGAATTATTCTGCTTCCAGCTTCCGTGCATCCATTAAATCTTGTACAGTGCTCGTTGCCGAAGTTCCTTCTTCCATCCGTTAAATCCTTTACACTCATCCGTTACCGAAGTTCCTTCTTCCATCCGTTAAATCCGTTACAGAATCCGTTGCCGAACTTCCTTCTTCGTTGCAAATCGAGGTAATTCATGCGTCAAGTTAGATTTTGGGCGATCGCGCCAATTGCTCTACTAGCTACTTTTTCTGGTAAGCCGACTCTCTCCCTGCCAGTTTCAAATTTAGGTGGAGTTGCTAACAGTAGTTTCACCCTCCTTTCAGCAGAATTTCCTCAAAATTTAACTAATGCGAAGCCTGCTGGCAAGGCGGTTTTAGCTCAAGCAAGCCCCAAGCCATCGCCATCACCACAGAGTTCGCCAACTCAGAGCCCAACTGTAGAACCTCGGCCGAGTCCTGATGCGGGTTCATCTAAAGTCATTTTAGAGCAAAACGGAGAACTCACCCCTGCTAAGTCTTCTGTACTGCCCTCGGACAGCAGTTTGTACGATGAGTATACCTTTGAAGGGACTCAGGGTCAGAAAGTGGTTGTTACAGTAGAAAGTACCGAGTTTGATACTTATCTCGCTATTTTCAACTCCCAGGGCGAGCTACTTGCAGAAAATGATGATGCCACGCAGCAAAATTCCAATTCAGAGCTTACTGTTACCTTGTCTGCGAACGGTCGCTATCGGGTCATTGTCAATGCTTACGATCCGCCTCCAAAAGGTAGAGGCAAGTACAGTTTGAGAGTGCGCGAAACAACTGGAAATTAGTTTGAACGAAACTTGGGAGCCAGGGCACGGCATTGCCGTGTCCCTATAATTCAAGGACGATCGCACTCCAAGTAAGTGCGATCGACTTTGGTACATTCATGTGTTATCTGAAACTAGAAAACTCATAATTTTGTATTTATAATTTGATAAACCGTATTTTAAATAACTCTTAAAAGTAGAATGGAAGCTGAAAGAGCGATAAATTTTCAACTTCCCTTCTTGATTTAGATTAATTTAACGGAAACCCAGCCAGGTAAAAAAATCCTGGCGGGTGAAGAATTCTAGCAGTAAAAGTCCCACGAATCCCACCATCGCAAATCGGCCGTTGATTTGTTCTGCATAGGCATTCCACCCAAACGCGGGTTCTGGTTTTGGGGTATTTGGGGCTGTCGGTTTTGGGGATGGAGGAGTTTTAGCAGTCATTTAAAAGTTTTGAGTTTTGAGTTTTGAGTAGTGACTTTTGGGAAGCTTTGCGATCGCACAACTTGTAATTTACCAGGAAAATGACAGCCCATGGCTAATCTGCTGAATTTTCTAAACTTTGAACCGATTCGATCAGATTTCGCACCGTTTCCGTACCTTCTGAAGGCTCAAAAAACAGCGGGAACTTGCCGCGAGCGATCATTCTCAAACCCAACGGGCCCAGACTCAGCAAACCTTTAACGTCCCGGAAGTAGTTTCCTACTACTTCGATGCCAAACTTGCGCTCGTCTATCCAGCCGCCTTCTTTGACGAGATCGATTAAAACTTTGCGGTGGCGGATCGATCGACTGGCTTGGTCGTCTTTGCGATCGAGAATCTCCTGTTTAATCTTACCAATTTGATCCATCGGCGCGACTTCCATCGGACAAACCGAGTTGCAGTAGTAACAGCGGGTGCATCCCCAGACGCCTGCGGTGCCTTCGTTGTATTTCTCCAGTCGATTTTCGGTTTCGCTGTCGCGGGAGTCGGCGATCGTGCGGTAAGCTTTGGCGAGGGCGTGGGGGCCGACAAATTCCGGGTTGACTTCGCGGGCGTTGCACTCAGAATAGCACGCACCACAGAGGATGCAGTTGCCGGTTTGGTCGAGTTTCGATCGCTCTTCTGGAGTTTGCAGAAATTCGCGTTCGGGAATTGCTCGCGAGGCTGTGCTGATATATGGTTCAACTGCTTCTAGGTTGTCCCAAAAACTGGTCATGTCAACAACCAAATCTTTAATAACGGGCATATTTCCCATTGGGGCGACGGTGATTTCTGGGATGAAATTGGTAGGCATTTCTGCTGAGCTGGAATCAGCTATTTTTTGCAGTCTTGCGAGTTCGCTGGCTACATTTTCTTTGCAAGCTAATGCCGAGCGACCGTTAATTCGCATAGAACAACTGCCGCAAATTGTATTGCGGCAATTTTTGCGAAAAGCTAAAGTGCCGTCGTGTTCCCACTTGATACTGTTGAGGCAGTCGAGGATGGTATTGCTCTCTTCCACATCTAGGGTGTAAGTGTGAACGCGGGGAGCCTCGTTTTGATTTTGGCGCACTACATTAAAGCGGACTTTCATATTTTGATTAAGGAATTTAGTGTCTATTTTAAGCTAGATTTTCTGACTGTCTAGAAAGCTCTTATTTTTTTAACAACTACCTAAAGTAAGAGATTTTAAAGTTTTTTATTATTGTTCGATAAACAGCAATAATTCTCAAGTTATAAATCTTACATTGCAACTTTTTTAAGCGGATTTGTGAGCTATTAATTGGAGATAAAAGTAATTAATCGCTGCAATTCGGTAGTCGGAGGTGTGTGATGTCCAGCTTGTTTGTATTAACTTTCATGTTTTCCACACCGGCCTTTTGTTTGGGTGTCCTAAATCCTAAATGGGTGGGACTGGGAACTCGCAAGCGATCGGCTGCCTTGTACGGCGGGTTGATGGCAGTTTCGTTCGTTTTGCTTGGGGTTACAGCACCTAAGCCGCCTCAACCAGTTTCTTCGGGGCTGCTTGCCTCAACAGAATGGTCAGAATTTAGGGTAAGCGCACCTTTGCGCTGAACGTAGCTGGGTATGCACTTCACTTTTCTGGCAGCGTTACAAGAAATTTTAGCAGGACTTACGCCCGGTTGGGGCGAGAAACCTAGTTTTTTAAGAACAATAGTTGGTTCTACTCATTTACTGCAATTAAAAACCCCGGTTTCTCGGCGTCGGAGTGCGATAGCGAACTGTAGGAAAAACTCGTGGGTTTAGTAAGGACAAATAAACTCACAAACCGAGTTTTACCAGCGTCCCGTGTCTAGGGTTATATTTACTTCGTAAATCCTACGGATTTGTGAGTTGCCTGCCGATAACTAAGGAAGTTAACTTCTCAGGACTTACGCACAGAAATTAAAGAAATCGGGTTTTTTAAACAAATATCCTTCGTGCTTCACCTCGGATTTTGGTAAAAGAAACCCGGTTTCTGCGTCCTGGGCTACTTCTCTTTTTTACTGGTAAAGGTCGCTATGTTTAATTTTTTCGTCTTAAGCTTTCTATTGTCGATCCCTGCCTTCTTTCTGGGTATTGTTAATCCGAAATGGGTGGGCGCACCAACCCGCAAGCGATCGATCGCGATGTACGGCGGGTTGATGGCGGCTTCGTTTGTGCTTGTTGGCGTCACCGCACCCGCTCCGTCTCAGGAAGTTTCAGTGGCGCTTCCGGCCCCAACCGATCCGCTAGTATCATCTCAAACCGTTAAGCCGTCACTGCTTTCGGCAGCGCCGACACCCAAGCCGGAGACTGTGAAAACGCCGACACCAACACCGAAACCTGCAATTTCTGCTCCAGCACCTACACTTGCCAAACCAGAGCCCGATCGCAAATTGCCATCTTCAGTCAAATCTGTTGAACGAACCGCAGAGATTGCTCTTGATGCACAGCAGCCAAAGGAAGATACCAAGAAAGTTATTTACGAGTCTTCTAAACCAAAGGTTAAAAGTGCCGATTTTCCGAGTTGCGTTAACTCGGATTGCAACTGTTCTGACTTTGCGACTCAAGCCGAAGCGCAGCGAGTTTTAGAGGCATATCCGGGCGATCCGTTTAAGCTTGATCGAGATAAAGACTCGATCGCTTGTGAAACATTGCCTTAGATCTTATCTGCCAACAGCCTCGGTTAATGATGAAGGCTTTTTTGGGTGATTGTACGAATTGAAGAACGCAAATCGATCGGCTAAAATTGTGTAATTGTTGAGCTTGCGGTGCGGGTGCAGCTATGACTTACAGCTTGAGAATTGTCGATTTGCCAACGAGTGAACGGCCACGCGAACGGCTGATGGCGGGTGGCCCGAAAAGTTTGGCGACGGCAGAATTGATTGCGATTCTCCTGGGTACTGGTCAGGGACCCGGCAAACTTTCCGCCGTCGGGCTCGGACAGTATATTTTAAATCAGTTGAGTTTGCATTCCCGCGATCCTGTGGCTGTGCTACGCACTATTAGCGTTCAGGAGTTGACGCAGATTCACGGGATTGGCCCGGCCAAGGCAACTTCGATTTTGGCGGCAGTGGAGTTGGGGAAGCGGGTATTTCAGTCGCGGCCGCCGGAAATGGCTGTGGTTGACTCTCCCCAAGCGGCGGCGGATGCCCTGAGTCAGGATTTGATGTGGCAGTCTCAGGAACGCTTTGCTGTGGTGCTGCTGGATGTGAAAAATCGGCTGCTGGGAACTCAGGTAATTACGATCGGCACAGCAACGGAAACTTTGGCTCACCCACGGGATATTTTTCGCGAGGTGATCCGCCAGGGGGCGACGCGGGCGATTATCTCGCACAATCACCCCTCGGGGATTGTGGAACCAAGCCCGGAGGATATTGCTTTGACGCGACAGTTGCTGGCGGGAGCACAGTTTTTGTCGATTCCGCTGCTCGATCACTTGATTTTGGGGAATGGCGATTTTCGGAGCTTGCGGCAGACGACGACGCTTTGGGACGAGTATCCCCAGGGCGATTGAACTCTTATACTTAACTAATTTGATTACTATCATTAGTTATTTGTATCTTTGGGCTCTCCGACGGCTGAATCCCCTCTGACAGCAGGCAAATTTTCAGGCTGGAGTCCCCCGCGAGAGCCTGTTTTGGCTGAATGTCGCTGCTGATACTTCGTTTCGAGCACAACTCGGTTAATCTAGTATAGGTAGGCTGAAGAGGTCGCTAATCCGATTTTTTTTGAGCATACTAAACGTATACTGAACCAGCACCTAAATACCCACTTATTAAGAAATTATTAAATGGGATGTAAAATACACGGTGTGGTGATAGGAGGAGAACTGTGTTTCTGAGACTTGCAGAACAACACCGTAAATTCGTTCAAGATTTGGTAATGAACCTTCAAGCTTTAGCGATCGTGCTAGAGCATCGGGGTTATCTGGCATCCTGCTACACTTGCGGGGGTCAGATGAACAGTGCCTCATTTATGGTCAGTTTGACGGACAACCATCTGATTCGATTTTTAGTGTCAGATTACGGTATCACTTGGACTGAGATGCGGGACGACCGCGAACTCATGAAACTAGAAGGTGCAGAAGCGATTAATCAGTTACAGGAACTGGCAAATCTCGTAAAGTATCAAATCCAACCTTCAGAAGCTACTTTAGCGACGGCGCAGTGAGTTTAGCGATTGCACGGTTCCGAGGAAGGGGACAGCGAAAGTCACTGCTTGTCTGCTACAACCGAATCCCCAGCGAGTTAGTTGAGAGGGTTCATTTAGGTGCACAGCGATGGCTGCTCAACAGACAAGGGTGCTTTCAGGGTGCCTTCAGACGGTTTAGCGCTCAGTCGATCGAAGTGAGCCTGGGCAGACGGCATACTTTATGGCAGAAGTCTCAAACTTGGAACCTCTAGTTTTTTTTCCAGAAGTTGATTCTCCCTTGAGAGCGATTAGCAAAATGTAGAAGTGTGACTGCTCGTCGCCTGCGATGTTAATTTCTCACTTGGCCATTCAAAACTCAAGGAATTGAAATTAACTTTTAGCAGGCAGGTAGGATTTAACATCCCGAGTGAGGATGAGGCTGTGAGAATTGGGTGAAGTGCAGACCGGGGGCTATGGCATACGGGCGATTCAGCAGTCAAGTGCAAAGCCAGTAAGGCTTAATTCAAGCCATTAGTCTGTGCTTGGTTGAAAACATCTTCATTTGTCTAAAATTCCCTGTTTGTATAGTCGCGAATTCCATGAGACTGTTGGCGAATCAATATTTTGTTTCTTTGGGGGGTTTAATAATGAACCGCCAAAATGCCAAATACGCCAAAAAGGAAGAAGAAAGAGGAATAAAAATAGAAAAATTAATTGCGGGCAATTATCCGAACACGATCTAAGAGGGGTGTGACGGGAGCAAATGTGAGGTGTCACCCTTCACGGATTCGCCAACAGCATCATGACCTTCGCCCGAAGCTTAAATTGACACCAATGCCCTTGTGGTCGCCCCACCAAAGTGTTGCCAACCCCCTACACTCGTCCAAATTCCGGTTGCATCCGTAGTTGGGCCGACACCGGCAGATGCTCTGAACCAATTGGCGGTAAAACCTTGGCTGATTTAGCCCCCCAGTGGTGAGAATACCAAACATAGTCAAGCCTTACCAGGGGAAAAGTTAATTTCCAGTTTAACTGTTTAACCAGTAAACTCAGATCCCATCCGTGAGGAAAAGTAAAGCCAAAACCCACTCCTGCTGTTCGGAAAGCATCTTGCATAACCGCTTTCAAATAATAGTAGTCTTGAGACTGGTCAGTCAGATTAAAGTCCCCGGCGGCAATAGTCGGCAGCGTTTCTTTCTGGAGTCGTCGCACTAAATCTTGAATTTGTGCCGGTCGGTCGCCGTACTCGTAAACTGGGATTTTGAGGAAAGGCAAAATTTTATGCTTGCGAAACCACGGTGGGGTTGTTGAAATGTTATAAAGAACTAGATCTTGCTGGTTCATTTCGATAATAGCTCGTTCCTGTGGTTCGTTCCCACGCGCTAGGTGTAAGCTTTGGAAAGAGCGAATCGGGTATCTGCTGAGAATCACATGGTATCCGCGCCCCCGCTGGTGCGGGTATAATGCGGCCAATTTAGAGAAGACTTCTTTGGCGTAATCCTCGTTAATTTCTTGCAAACAAATGAGGTCTGGTTTTTCTTCCTGAATTAGGTTAACCAAAGCTTGTGGGGATTTGTGATGCCAGCCGAGGTTGAGAGAAAAAACCTTCAGGGTTGGCTGGGAGTCACTGATGTTCGCCGGCTGGGGAGAAAAGTAGGTGATGTGTAGCCAACCCAGCAGGCAGAGGCAAGCCACAGATGAAACAATCGCGAACCAGCGTTTCTTTATGAGAAAAAACCCTAGAATTGGCAGCAGGAAGATTGGCAAGAAAATCCAAGGAACAAAATCCCCCATCAAGGCAACCGGCCACAGACTGTCCCAAAAGATAAGTCTCAGTATCAGATAGCCGGCAATCAGTGTTGAGTAGGCGTAGGCAAACAGTTGAGCAATTCGCTGCAAAAATCGGTAAGGCTTAATCATCGCTTCCTCTTGCTGGTGTGCGGACAAAAGAATAGTTGTTAAAGGTATTCAGAAGTCAACAGACTTGAAATTAACTTTGAGTAGGGTAGTAAAATTAAACATCCAGAGTGAGGATGGGGCTGTGAAAATGGGGCAAAGGGCAGTCCCAGGTTTTGGCCTAGGGGTGATTTGCCTTGATTTTGCCATTGGATGTAGCCTTTAAGGCTAACCATTAACTTGAAGCAGCATCACTGCTGTAAAAATCTCACAGCCGGCTTTAGTCGGCTAAGTTTTGCCTATATCTAGGCTTCAGGGCAATGTTTGGCCATCAGGTTAAACGGCTATTTGAAGTGCACGATCGCGGTTGCTACACTAATATTTTATAATATTTTAATATTAGTCCTAAAATATTTATCGCCCAGTTTGGAGTCAGCATCAAATGGTAAATTTAAGCGAACTACTAGAACCCATCGCCAGTCAATTTCGCAGTCTGGGAATTCCCGAACCAATTACCCATTGGGGACACCCTGTAATGATGGGGATCGTGGTAGTTGCGATGGGCAGTTTTGTCGGGTATACCGGATGGCAGGGACGTTTGGCCGCCGATAAAGATGTCGCACTCAAAAGTCGCTCGGATCACCGCAAGCTTGCACCCTGGATGTTTCTGTTTCTAGCTTTGGGCTATACAGGCGGCTTGCTGTCGCTGGTGATGCAGCACCAGCCAGTCATGGAAAGTCCGCATTTTTGGACAGGTTCGGCAGTGCTGGTTTTACTGGCTGTTGGCAGCTTGATTTCGCTCACGGGTTTTGGGGGCAATAAGCTAGCACTGCGCGCGGTTCACGCTTATTTAGGCACGACGGCTCTTGCACTTATGGTACTGCACGCGGCTTTCGGTTTAAAATTGGGGCTGTCTATTTAGAAGAGGAAGAGGAAGGGGAAGGGGAAGGGAAAGAATGTAAGGAAAGAAATTTTGCCATAACTTAGGCACGGGTAGCCAGAAACTGGGCTTTTTATCTAAATACACACACAGCGTTTAGCTTTTTATCTAGGTTTAAAAACCCGGTTTTTTTGGTAAGGAGTGCATACGTCCCGCATCGGTTTCCCTGAAATATTCCCCCTCTGAATTACTAATTAATGAATCAAGCAACGGGTGTCATTTTCTGTCTTGCCTATATTCTGGGATTGATTTCTACAGCGGTTTTTTGGGGTAGATACGGGATACTTGCTTTGGGAATAGCGGCGGCGATCGCCCTGCCGAAATTGTTGCGAAAATATACTAATAATTCTGTCAAAGTTACTAAGAAAAGACGCAGCCGACAAAAAGAAAATGCTCTTGAAGAACCCTTAGATGCGAGGGAAGAGTTGAGTTTGTTGGAGATGCTGCCGAGAGTGAAATGGGTGTGGGCAGTTGCGGGCTTGCTGGCATTTCTAGCTAGCGTTTATTTTGCAGTTCGATCGCCCCAACCAGCAATAGATGACATCAGCAAACTGATTCCGGCTGGCGGGAACACTCAAGAAGTGGCAGTGACAGTTCGCGGTAGAGTGGTCAGTACGCCTCGATTGACTCGATCGGGTCGATCACAATTTTGGCTAGAAACAGATTTAGTGAGCGAAATCAACGGCGGCGAGGGAGGATCACTCGTAAACCGCCCAGTATCCGGCAAACTCTACGTTACAGTGCCGCTGCTGCAAGCAACGGGTTTGTATGCCGACAATACGATCGCAGTTGTGGGTTCCTTGTACAAACCGCAGCCGCCGTCGAATCCGGGGGCTTTTGATTTTCAAGCATATTTAGCCAGAGAAGGGGCTTTTGCAGGACTCAAAGGTCGTCAAATTGACTGGACGAGAGAAAATGCGATCGCGGATGTTAATCGAGTTAACAGCCAAACGGCTGCTTTCTTGGAACCAAGCGGGATGCAGCCATCGAAAATTCAAGCGATGCGGCAGCGGAGCGTGCGATCGCAACTATCGCAATTAAATGTTCCCGAAGGGCCCTTGATCAGTGCGATCGCCCTCGGCAAACAAGCAGTCGATTTACCTTATAACATCCGTGACTATTTTGTGCAGGCTGGATTGGCCCACGCGATCGCAGCTTCCGGCACTCAAGTTTCGATGGTTTTGGCTTTATTTCTAGCTTTAACCAGGCGTTTTTCCAAACAATTACAATTTAGTTTTGGCGTCGGTGCTTTATTTTTGCTTGTGGCATTAACTGGCTTTGAACCATCAGTATGCCGCGCCGCTTTGATGGGATTTGGAACACTATTTGCTTTGGTGCTGAGCCGCCAAGTTAAGCCGCTGGGATTGCTGTTAATTGCTGCTACTATTTTACTGCTGGTTAACCCTTTGTGGATTTGGGATTTAGGTTTTCAACTGAGTTTTTTGGCGACTTTGGGGTTAATAGTGACAACGCCGCCACTGATGGCAAAGTTGGACTGGATGCCGCCCGCGATCGCTTCGATTGTTGTGGTTCCGATCGCCGCTTCAGTTTGGGTATTGCCGCTGCTACTTTACGTTTTTAGTGTCGTATCGCCTTACAGCATTTTAGTTAATATTATTGCAGCTCCTTTGCTGTGGATTTTGAGTATTGGAGGGATGGTTAGCGCTTTAGCTGGATTGATTTTTCCGCCGGCTGGCAGTGTTTTAGCGCAACTGTTGGACTATCCGGCGAAAGGGTTAATTGCGATCGCCCAATATTTCTCGCAATTACCTGGTAATTCGGTAGCTGTCGGTCAAGTATCGGTGTTTCAGCTAATCGCGCTTTACAGTTTAATTTGCTGGGTTTGGATTGGGGGAAGAAGGAAGAAGGAAGAAGGAAGAAGGAATAAGGAAGAAGGAAGAGGGAATAAGGAAGAAGGAAGAGGGAATAAGGAAGAAGGAAGAAGGAATAAGGAAGAAGGAAGAGGGAATAAGGAAAAAGGAAGAAAGAATAAGGGGAAAAGTAGAGTTATTTCGCTGCCGAGTTTTTCATCTTCTTGGATTTTACCGCTGGCGGTTGTGGCGGGAATAAGTATCATTGTTTTGCCAGCTTGGCACGTTCAATCATCTTTATTTCAAGTTACTTTGCTGGCGACATCGGGCGATCCAGTTTTAGTAATTCAAGATAGGGGAAAAGTGGCGCTGATCAATAGTGGTGATGAAAATACCGTAAGGTTTACAGTGTTGCCTTTTTTACAGCAGCAAGGAGTTAATTCTGTGAATTTTGCGATCGCCACTCACGGTCATTTAGGTTTGAGCAGTGGTTGGGGAAAATTACTAGAACGCTTGCCAATTAAAACATTTTATGATAATCCTGCTCCAAAACAAATTCACCGTGGCAGCAATCAGGAATTTATGACGGCTGTGCAATCACGCCAAGGCGTTTACTTTCCTTTAGAAACTAACAGTACAGTTGATCTGGGTTCGATGCGGTTGCAGTTGGTGAATGCGGAGATTCCGGTGGTAGAATTGCTCGTGGGCAATAGAACTTGGTTGCTCGTCGGTGAAATGACACCGGAAGCGCAAAAAAAATTGGCAGCAACGGGAACCTTGAAGCCGGCTCAAGTGCTGTGGTGGTCAGGAAAAACCTTGACGGCTGAGTTATTGGGCGCAGTGGGGCCGCAAGTGGCGATCGCATCTGCTGACGAAATCGACCCAGAAACCGCTGCCCAACTACGCCAAAGCAAAACCCAGATCTTCTGGACAGGGCGCGACGGAGCTCTCCAGTGGACTCCAGCAGGGGGATTTAAGACCACTTTGGAATCTGAAGAAAATCAAACTTCTTTTTTATAAAGATTTACAATCTGGCGCACTGTGCGGTAAAATACTTTTAGCTCGCATCTCAAGTCAATTGGAGAGGTGGCAGAGCGGTTGAATGCGGTAGACTCGAAATCTACTTTAGGGGTAACTCTAACGTGGGTTCAAATCCCACCCTCTCCGTACATCTAAGCGTCAAGCGTCAAGCGCGCACCTTATTAATGTAGGGTGCGCGCTGCGTATCTAACCCAAACTTTAATCTAGGGCCGCGCAGCGCACATTATGATGTTAGCGATCGCCCTATGCAACATTAGTTAATTCAAAGAGAGTTTTCAGCTATAAAATTTAACTCCACAATCTCAGTAGCATGATAGCCGTTTTCATGTCGGTAAGGTAGATGCTGAGAATCTCCAGGGAACTCTTAACTCGAAACCGGGAACAAAAACAGGGAATAGTGTTTGTAAAGCAGGAGGTTGCAAACTGCTGTCTCAATCACGAATAAGATGCGGGCGGAGGATGGAGGAATTAGCCTACATTCTGTGTTTTCCTACTCCGTAGTTCCTAGGAAGAAAGATACCCTGTTGCTCGTTCCCTGTTTCTTCTAATAACTGATATCGTAGTTTCGAGGCGGCGCTAATTGCGCTAAAGCCTAGCACGAACTGCTCATACCGGAATAGAAATAACAAACTCCGAACCCTGACCGAGGGAAGAATTGACCACTAATGTACCTCCATGTTTTTCCACCACAATTTGGTGGGCTATAGACAATCCTAATCCGGTTCCTTGACCCACAGACTTGGTGGTGAATAAGTGGTTAAAGATGTTTTCCTTGACTTCGGCTGACATCCCCACTCCATTATCCTTAATGCGAATCAACACCTGATTGTTGGATTCGCTCAGAGCGGTTTGAACCGTGATTTGATTAGGTCTGGCTTTAATTTCCTGAAAACTGCGCTCCTTATTTGACTCCTCCAGAGCGTCAATCGCATTAGCCAGCACATTCATAAACACCTGGTTTAACTGGCCGGGAAAGCATTTCACTAGGGGCAATTTACCATAGTCTTTCACAACTTCAATAGCAGGGCGGAACTCGCTGGCTTTTAAACGGTGCTTGAGAATTAGCAGAGTGCTTTCGAGTCCGTCGTGAATATTGAAAGAAACTGGTCGATCGCTATCTGCCCTGGAAAACGTTCTCAAACTCGTACTGATATTGCGAATGCGCTCGACTCCCTCGTTCATTGAGCTAATCAATTTCGGTAAATCTTCTCGCAAATACTCCAAGTCTATATCCTCAATTTTTTCTTCAATTTTAGCTCCTGGCTTGGGAAAAGAATCTTGATAGAGATCGATTAGCTCGAATAAATCTTGTAGATATTCTTGAGCCGGTTGCAAATTGCCGGCGATAAAGCCTACGGGATTGTTAATTTCGTGAGCTACCCCTGCGACTAAATTTCCGAGAGCAGACATCTTTTCACCCTGCACCAATTGCAGTTGCATCTGTTTGAGATCGTGAAGATAAAGCTCTAGTTTTTGGGCATGATCCTGGGATTGCTGATACAGTCGGGCGTTCTGTAAGGAAATTGCAGCTTGCGAGCACAGGATATTGAGGATGGCCACGCGATCGCGCGTGAATACTCCTGTTGCTAAATTATTTTCCAAATACAAAATCCCCATCATTTTCCCTCGCTCGGTGATCGGAGTGCAAAGCAGGCTGTGAGGTTGCTGTTGGATAATGTAGGGGTCAGATGCAAATCTTGGTTGAGTGCTAGCATCATCAAACACTAGGGTTTCTTTTGTACGTTTGACGTAGTTGATCAGGGTTAGAGGAATTACTTCGCTCTCCTCAACCGGAATAGATTGCAGAAGGCAGTCTTGACGGTTTGTGCAGTGGATGTTTATCCTCCAGTTTCCCTCTTCATTCAAAATTAATGCTCCGGTTTGTGCTCCGGCATTCTTCACCACCACTTGCATGACGGTAGTCAGCAATTGATCGAGTTTTATTTCGCTAGAGAGAGCTTGAGAAGCTTTGATAACGGTCGGCAAATCTACTAACCCCCAACTGCTGGTGCTACCGATAAGTGTTCTATTCGCGGTAGATAGGGATGATTCACTATTGCGGGAGGTGTGAATTGTTTCGCTCGGATACTGGCGAGTTGGCTCCTGTTGCAGGATAAAAGCAAGCAATTGGGGATAGCGCTGTTCTAGATGGTCAATCTTTGCTTTTGCTCCCCAACGAGCGTAGGCATAGTAAGCATCAATTAAATAGGGTTTTGCCAGTTTTTCTTTTCCCCATTCTAAGTAGAATTTAGCCGCGAGTTCGTTAGCTAAAGCTTCTTCGTTGACGTATTCGTTTTCTTTAGCAAGTGCGATCGCCTTGTCGTACATCTCGATCGCCTCTATTTTTTCGTCTAAAACCCGATGCCGTTCTGCCTCCACTAGATAGAATTTATGCAGATGATTCATGGGGGCATGATGCGCCCAGTTTTGCATTTTTTCTTGATTAGCTTGTACTCTGTCGAGAAGTTTCTGTTGTTCTGACTGTGGAGTGTCCAAATATACCGCCAACCGCACCAAAGAATCGTAGAAATGGAAAACAGGAACAATGGGCATTCCTATTACTGCATTTAAATAGTTCTCTGCCATAGCGATATTATCAATCGCTTCTGAGTATTTTTCAAACCAATAACAAAGTAAAAGCTTGTTTAAATATATGTAGGCAAATCCCGTTTGGTCGTTTGTTTGTTGGTAAAGTGGCAACTTGATATGCTCATCGTAGGCTTCACCCTTAAGAAGGCCAGAATTTTTACTTTTACCCAGCATATTCAAGATAGCCTGCCAATGAATTTCTATATAATTAAGCGGTTTTTCTTGCTTAATTTTATCAATAGCATCTCTGTTTCTTGCTATCTCTCTTTCAAGGACAGTCAGTTCTTTGCCACTATAGTAAGCTGAACAGGAATACTGTAATAAATTATAGGCTGCATATTCTATATCTCCTGTCTCCATTCCGCTTGAATAAGCTGACACCAAAGGCTCTAAGGTTTCTCTGAGATGCTCTTTGCAATGTCTGATCAAGAAATTTACTACGAAGGCTGTCTTGGCTTTGATTTCTTTAGAATTTAACTTTGACACTAGACTTAAAGCCAATTGACCGAACTGATAACCTGAATCAATATCTCCCACAACTCCACAAAGAAGAAAACCATAATTGGCGTAAGCAAAGGGAGAAACGGAAGCATTCCCATATTGGAGGGATAATTGTACTTGTTTGCACACAGTCAAAGGCAACAGTGCAGGAGCAGCAAGGTATGCAGTAGCAAAGATACTTGATAAAAGTCTTATGGCTGCTAGTTTATAGGGCTCCCTCATTTGAGGCAGCTCAATTAAATCCTCAATTCGCTTCCCGTTCAAAATTGCCGCGGTTTCCCCTAATGCCTGCCCAATATCAGACGGATTTGGCTCGGAGGGAAACTCTACCCCCAACAGTTTTAAAACTTGTAGTCCCGTATTCAGCGCTTCCTGTAGCTTATTTTGCGCCATATAAGCTTCTATCTGTACTTCATATACTTTCACTTTGTCCAGTAGCATTTTGGCGCAGCTTTCCACCACTGATGCTAATCTATCCATCCGCTCAAAGTCACCGACGAGATATGCCGCCTCTGCTGCTTCGGTATGCAGCGCTAATGTTAGTTCGTATTGATTCTCCCAACTATTTACTGCCACTAATTTTCTGCCCATATTGAAATATTCAACCGCAGCAGAATAGGCAGTAGCAGCTTTGGCTTTCTTTCCGGCAACCAGATTCAACCGTGCTAATTGCTCCCGTTCTGCTTCCTGGGTAATTAGCTCAACTCCCACATTTAAGTGATTGACAATATCAAAGATTCTTTCTTCTCGATCGGCTTCGGGCGTATTCTTTAATAACAGTTGACCAATTTTTAAGTGAGTAGAGCGCTTTTGGTCTTCAGGAATCAGAGAATAGGCTGCTTGTTGGACGCGATCGTGTAAAAACTTATATTTGGGTACTTGGTCAGGGGTAATTGATAATTGGTCAAATTCCTTCCCATTTCCGATTACCGATTCGCTATTCCCCTCTGCTTGATAAAACTTGTAAACCTCGCTAACAGGTAAAATTAGCCCGTCTTGCAGCGCCTTCCATAGAGCTGTTGCGGTTTCTACTGGCGAATTTTCATCAACAATTGCTAACGTCGCCAAATCGAACTGATTGCCAATACAAGCGGCTAACTTTAAAACTTCCTGTGTCCGAGTTGGCAACTTTCGCAACTGAAGTGCCATGAATTCTACTACATCATCCGTTAGTGCCAAGGTTCGCACTCGGGCAATATCGCACTGCCAATACCGAGCTTCAAAATTAAATTCAATTAGCCCATCTTCATGCAAAGATTTGAGGAATTGTGTGCTAAAAAATGGATTGCCTACAGTTTTCTGATAAACGAGTTCTGTTAAAGGCAGAGCCAACGCTGTAGAACAAGCTAGAGTATCGGCAACTAAACTATTTACGTCTGCTCGATCGAGGGGAGCTAAGGTAATAGTATTCACCTTTGCTTCAGTTTTTTGAATATCTGCTAACGTCAGCATTAATGGATGCGCTGGAAACACTTCGTTATCCCGATAAGCTCCAATTAATAGGAGATAGCGGTTATCAGTAGCACTCATCAGCAGTTGAATTAATTTTAAAGATGCTGAGTCTGCCCATTGCAAATCATCCAAGAAAATTACTAAAGGGTGTTCTTTTGTTGTGAAGACTTGAATAAAATTTTCAAACAACAAATTGAAGCGATTTTGTCCCGCACTGCCCGAAAGTTCTGGGGCTGGCGGTTGTTCTCCTATAATTTTTTGTAGTTCGGGAATGACTTCAACTATCACTTGAGCGCTATCGCCTAAAGCTGTTAAAATTTCTAATTTCCACTGCTCGATTTTTGCATCTGTTTCCGACAGCAATTGCCCCATTAAATCGCGAAAAGCTTGAACAAATGCTGAAAAAGGCAGGGTGCGTTGAAATTGGTCAAACTTGCCTTTAATAAAGTAGCCACGCTGCCGGACAATGGGTTTGTGAACTTCGTTGACAATAGCAGTTTTGCCAATGCCGGAGAAACCGGCAACGAGCATCATTTCGGTGCTTCCGGCACTCACGCGGTCAAATGCTTCTAGGAGGGAGAATACTTCGCTTTCTCTACCGTATAATTTTTCGGGGATAGTAAAGCGATCGCACAAATCTCGCTCCCCTATGGTAAAGTTAGTCAGCGCTCCTGTCTCTTGCCACTGGGATAAACAAGTTTCCAAATCAAACTTGAGTCCTAGGGCACTTTGATAGCGAGCTTCAGCATTCTTGGCCATCAGTTTGCTGACAATCTCCGACAGAACCAAGGGAACGCTCTGGTTAACAATTGAGACTGGGATAGGTTGTTTGGCAAGGTGGCAGTGTACCAAATCCATTGGGTCATCCGTCTGAAAGGGTAACTTTCCTGTTAGTAATTCGTAAAATGTGACTCCCAGCGAGTAGAAATCTGTGCGGTAATCAATGCCTCGGTTCATTCGCCCAGTTTGTTCGGGAGATATGTAGGGTAAGGTGCCTTCAAGGACGTTGGGATTTTGAATTTCTTGGGTTTCGCGGGGTAGCAGGGAAGCGATGCTGAAGTCAATCAGCTTGACTTCTTTGCTGCTGGGGTTAATTAGAATGTTGGCGGGTTTGAGGTCTTTATGGATGACATGATGGCGATAAAGTCCGTCGAGCGAGTTAGCAATTTGAATTGCAATGGGAAGAAACTCGTTAACGGGCAATCCTTCTAGGGGTTCGTTGCTAGCGGATGTTAGAAGATCGAGGTAGCTACTTAAGGAAATGCCGCCAAAGTCTTCCATCACCAGAGCATAGTGGTTATGGTAAGTCTCCAGGCTGTATGCCTTGACACTGCCGGGGATCTCTAAGTTTTTAGCAATGATGTACTGGTTGCGGAAGTGAACCAGTTCGTTGAAGCGGGGAAAGTCATTTCGCAGCACTTTAATCACGACGGGCTGCCCATTTGAAGTGCGAATGCCACGATAAACTAGAGTTCGATTTCCTGCGTATATTTGCTCGTTAATGTGATATCCTAGAAAAAGATTTGTGATGTCAGCCATATCTACGTATTCCTACTGTTTTTGTCAAGCCTGAAACTTTTTAGAGTTACTATCTACTATTTTCCCTCGCTCTGCTGTAGTATTCAGTGAATTACATTTTTCTTAATATACTTGGTCGCTCTACTGATGAAAGCAGGAGTTTAAAACAAGAGTTGAATTGTTTATGTAAGAGCTGTTTATACTTGAGTTAAGACTAAGTAGAAAATGAACAAAGCTAAGGCTGATTGAAGGACAGCAGTTGAGAGAAAAGGAATTCAAGAGGCTAATCAGGTACTTAAAAGTATTTGTGAAACCTATGCTTGTATGCGATCGCCTATTAAATCTAATGTCCAGTTTAGCTCCGAATTTAATCTCATCAATACAATTCGGGCGACTCTGCATTTAAAGCAAGAAGCAGAGGAAATCGAGTTTGTGCGCCCGATGGCGAATCGGTAGAGAGTCATAGTCTCCAAGCCGAATTATTTGTCCAGATGCAACAACAAGCTGACCCACTCTAATAAGTGAATCAGGCATTTAATGCCAAAATGCAGAAGCAGACTCTGGAATTAGCCCAAGTCAATTATATTTTGGCACTCACATAATTACCAATTACGCATTACCAATTACCCCTTTGATGGTTTCACTTCCAATACCTGCGCCAGTGAAACAAATTCTCCCACAAATTCTGCATAAAAGTGTTGCTGCCCAAGCGCTGCGACTCCCAAACAGCAGCAGTTTGACCGTTAATTGCCGAAAAACTCGACCAAATATAAGGAAGTTCGGCGATCGCCTCAACCTTCATTCCGTGACGCACAGCCAAGGCGATCGCGTGAATCAACTCAGCAGCTTGCGGCCCCACAATACTCGCTCCCAAAATCTCCCCGTTGCGACGCCCGACAATCTTACAAAAACCAGTTGTATCCCCGGACATTTGAGCTCTTTCAACATTCTTGAAATATTCCCGACAAACAATAAGATCGTCTCCAAAACGGCGCCTTGCTTGTGCTTCAGTCAAGCCAACCCTCGCCAACTGCGGGTCAGAAAAAATCGCCCAAGGAATCCCGCGATAATCTATTTGAAACATCGGCAAAAACAAAGCATTTTTCACAGCAACCGCAGCTTCGCAATTAGCGATGTGAGGGAACGGATAACCCCCAGCAACATCTCCGATCGCGTAAATGCGGCGATTAGTTGTTTGCAGCTTTTCATTTAAAATTACCCCCCGATCGCTGAATTTAACCCCAGCCGCTTCCAGATTTAACGATGAAAAATTGTGTCCTCTACCGGCGGCCAGAAAAATCTCCTCAGCTTCGATCGCCCTTGGCCCTGCTTGAATCCACTTTTTACCCTCAATCACCCTCGCTTGAGTCACCTCAGTAGCAGTTAGAATCCGCACTCCTTCAGCTTCCATTGCAGCTTGAACTAACCCAGCAGCCTCCCGGTCTTCTTTAGCCAAAATGTGCGAACTTTTCACGACCAAAGTGACAGCAACCCCCAGCCGAGCAAAAGTCTGACCCACTTCGACACCGCTGGGATCTGCGCCGATTACAGCCAAACTTTTAGGCAACTGTGGAAGTTGTGCTAATTTCGCGACAGTTTCCGAAGTAAAAAAGCCAGCAGATGAAAGTCCTTCAATATTGGGAATCGCCGGCAGAGTTGGACAAGCCAGCAAATAACAGATCGATCGCAATTTTCGCCCGCCGACAACAAAAGCCAAATCCGGTTTCGCCACAAACTCGCCGCTGCCAAAAATAACATCGACACCGCGAGCAGCCAAAACGCCGATATCATCAATTTCTGACAAATTAGAAACAACACTCTCGGCCCACTTGAGAACCCCGCCAAACCCCAATTTCATCGGCATAGAGGAATTAGCGACTTCCCAGCGAACCCCCAACTGCTGGCGGCTGATCTGCTGGGCAAAACGAGCAGCCTCCCTCAAAGTTTGGCTGTATCTCAAACCAAGGTCGATCGACTCTTTCCCCCCAGTCGGCAAATCTTGCGAATTACTTAGCGGTTCCACCAAAGCAACGCGAGCCGGGAAATTAGTTGCAGTCAAAGCAGCATAGCGTCCGGCCGGAGTTCCACCAATAATCACTAAATCATAATCAAGCATAAATAAAAAAGTCAGTAGTCAGTTGCTAATTGCTAGTTGCTAGTTGCTAGTTATTTATTATTGGCTATTTGTTATTTGTTATTTGTTAAGTACACGGACAGAATTAATTACACAAAATAGAATCTGAAATTCTCTTCCTATGAGCCTTACAAAATTATATCTGTGTAAATATTTCTGTTTGTGTACTTATTTGTTGTAAACAGTCAACTGACAACAGTCCACAGTCAACAGTCAGCTAACTAATAACATCCGCAAGTCCAGCAATCAGCCGCAGATTGTCCGCCCTGGAGCGCACAGCCACCCGAAAAAACCGATCGCCCAACTCAGGAAAACTCAAACAATCCCGAATCAAAATCCGGTGTCGTCCCAAGAGACTTTTTTGAATCAGAGAAACCGACATCGACGACTCAACCAACAAGAAATTAGCCGCCCCGGCAAAAGGCTGTAAACCCGGTAAATTAGCCAAACCCTCAAATAGCTCTCGGCGAGCAACAGGCAGCCAATCCCAGGTTTGCTGCTCAAAAGCCGCATCTCGAACCACAGCAGCAGCAGCAGCAGCAGCCAAAGCATTCACAGGCCAAGGATCGCGCAGCAACTGCCAGCGGCGCAGAATATCGGGATGGGCGATCGCACAGCCCAACCGCAGTCCCGGCAGAGAATAGAATTTAGTGAGCGATCGTAAAATCACCAAATTCGGAAACTCCTCAACAGCATCGATCAAAGTTTCCTGCTCAGAAGGCGGTAGAAAGTCCATAAAGGCCTCATCCACCACCACCATACCTAACTGCTTCACATAAGGCAAAATCGCCTCCCTAGCAAACAGCAAACCCGTAGGATTGTGCGGGTTGTTCAGGAGCAAACCTCGTCGAGAGGGGGCATCGAGAGCAAGAGGAACCGGGAGACGGAGAGAAGGGGAGACAAGGGAACGGTTAGAAACCGACAAATCATCGGTTACTAACTCATTTCCTGCCCCAGCGTCCAACGATTTCAGCTCCAACTGAGATGTTGCACCATCCTCAATTACTTGTTTAGGAACAGGCATCTTGCCTGTTCCACAAGAAAATTCATTTGTGGAATGGGCATCTTGCCCGTTTTTGACAATGGTGCAAGATTGGAGATCCAAAGGACATTTCAGCACCTGCGCGCCGAAAGCCGAAAGAGCCCGCCCGTAATCGCCAAAAGCCGGAGTCACCAAATAAGTCGCCTCCAGCTTCGACAAATCCCAAGCCGCCCAAGTCAACAATTCCGCCGAACCATTCCCCGGCAAAATCCAATCCCGGTCAACATTCAAACCCTCCCCCAAAGCAGTCCTGAGCTCCCCATAATCCGGGTCTGGGTAAGCCGTCAGACTGCTCAAGTGAGCTTGAATCGCATTCAAGGCCGACTCAGGAGGGCCCAAAGGACTGATACTGGCAGAAAAATCGACAATAGCAGAGGCAGGGCAGCCTGCCAGTGTGGCTGCCCAAGCTAAATTCCCACCGTGTACAGGTCTAATCAAGACTCAGTTCGCCAGCTATTCCGCGTTTTTCGGCGGTGCAACTCTGTCCTTAAACAACTTCCCTGCGGAAAATGCAGGAACTCGAGTTGCCGGGATTTCCATCTTGTCGCCAGTTTTGGGATTGCGACCCTCGCGGGCCTTGCGTTCCCGCGACTCAAACGAGCCAAAACCGACCAGCGTTACCTTGTCGCCGTCGGAGACAGCTTCCATGATTGCTTCAAGGGCGGCACTCAAAACAGCATCTGCCTGTTTTTTCGTCACGCTAGCCTTTTCCGCCACTGCATCAACCAATTCACCTTTGTTCATTGCGAACTCCTTCTGGATTTGCAAAATTACGTTAAACAGAGTTAGTTCAACTATTAGCTGTGAGTTATCAACTGGATTGAGGTGTGGATGGGGAGGTTTGGGTGGTTCCCAATTGCTCCCGTCCGCTTCCCCTAATCACAACTCCTGCTGAATACCAATTACCCTAGGGTAATTGGTCAGAAAAGGAATTTTTGTTTCTAACTGCTGAAAACCCCACAGCATCTAATTTTCACTGCATTATTCTAAAGTCTTGCCGACCGTTATGGATCGGTGGAACCTTTAATTTATATGGAACTTGCTAATTTTTTTTAATTAATCCCAAAATTTAGGTAAAAAAATACCACCTTGGAGAGAAGATTTCTCGCGTCGGTGGATTTGAAAGCACAAAAGGAGAAATAGAAGGAATAAAATGTCATTTGTCAAGGGCTAAAGGAAAAGTTTTTCCTTCTTCCTTATTTCTTTCCCCCGTGGGGCAGGGCTGTTTCATTCTCCCCAAACCCGCCAGGGACTGAAGTCCCTGTCTCATAGCTGAAGTCGTCTGAAGACGACTGAAAGAGTGATTTATAGTCCTCTTTCATAGGACTTATGAGTTCTATAGTCCTCTTTTAGAGGACTATAGCTTTGAGCCAGGGGTTTCAACCCCTGTGGGACTGTCGGACTCAGGGGAAAGAGCGTGGAAAGTTGACAGCCAGGCATTTTTCCTTCGTTCCTATTGTCTCGGTTGGACGGGCTGACTGCGCTGCAACAGTTGGCGGGCGTCGGGACTGATGTTGTTTTGGTAGCCAAAGTTCGATCGATCGCTATCATCCAAAATCTGCGGCGTCAGCAATACAATCAACTCCGCCCGCTGGTTAACCTTATTGGTACTCCTGAATAGCGAACCGATAATCGGCAAATCTCCCAAAATCGGAATCTTGTTCGCTGTAGTCCGTTCTTCGTCTCGGATAATCCCCGAAACAATCAAAGTCTGACCGTCCCGCAGGCGAATTAGCCCCGATTGCAACGAGCGCTCGCCCAGCAGAGTGATACTATTGGTGTTCGCGCCAGTCGAAAGGTTTTGAGTGCTGCCAGGTGTCCTGATAATCGGGTTCACCCGCAGAGAGACAAAGCCATTATCGTCAACCCGATCAATCGCCACCCCCAACTGCAAACCAGCCCTGTCTTTGACAGCCGTCACAGTTTGGGTACTTGTATTTCCCGTACTCTGCGTTTGCGACGTAATGTTAGTAATCACCTCATCAGTAATATTCACATTCGCCGTTTCTCCTTCTTGAACCACCAGAGTCGGATCGGTCAGGATTTTGGCATTCCGGCTCTGAATAGTTGCCTGCAACGCCGACAGGAACCTCCTCGGATACTGGAACAGCGGGAACAGGCCGAAAGTTGCACTTCCCGAAGCGGTTGCCGAGCCGGGAGTGTAATCCGTAATTCCAAGTCGCGAGGGGTCATTAGTAACTGGGGCTGTCGGCTGGAGGAACACACCTTTGCCAGGGCCTTCGAGACCTTGACCTGTAAACGGCACGGTACGCCGACCGTTGGCATCGTAGAAAGGAGTATCCCTGAATTGTGTGGGAATGTCTCGGTTCTCAATAATCGGCCGATTAGCTATGCCACTACTTACATCCTGGCCAGTGGGCGGATTGATGCCACCAAAATTAAGACTGGCAGCCCCATTGTCGTTGACGAAAAAATTGTTATTAATTCCGAAAGAGAAACTGCTGTTGGTGGTGTTGTTTCCCAACAAGTTGATATCGATCACCTTGACGTTGACAGCGACTTGACGGCGACGCAAATCTAGCTGTGTCAAGAAAGCCACAGCCATGTCAACTTTGCGCGGGTCGCCCACCAAAGTGATGGAATTGAGCCTCGCATCTGCCAGCACCGACAGTCCCCTCAACAATAGCGGCCCGTTGCCGTCCCTAGCGCCGATCGCCTTAATGTCCGGTTCCCTAATTTCCACATCCCGCGCCGCATTTCCCTGACCGACGGTTTGAATCGTCACCCGAGTAATCGGCAGTTGAGTTTCCGCGCCTTGAGCGCTCAAAAAGTTAGCTGCATCCGTAGAGCGAACTTGATTAAGCCGCAGAGTCCGAATGATTATATTGCGCGAGTCGATCGGCAAGCTAGTCCCTACAAAAATCGTCCGCCCCTGGCGGTTAGCTTGCAATCCGCTGAGCCGCAGCACGTAATTAAAGACATCTTGCACCGACTCATTTTCGATGTCCAAAGAAATCTTCGGCCCTTCATCTGAACCCGAGGCTCCCGGCTGACCAGGCACTGCGGGCTGGCCGGGTTGACCAGGGGCCCCGCCACCTGTAAAAGCAATGTTCAAGCCCGCAGCACGGGCCAGCAGAGCCAGAACGTCCCGGACTGGGGCATCCCGTAAGACCAAGCGGGGGATGCGTTCTCCCGAACTCAGTTCAATATTTCCCACGCCAGGGGCGATGTTAGACACTGCGATATCTCCCAAGGGCGGAGCAACTGCCCGCGGTAGGAAAGGCGCAGCCTGATTTGCCTGGGGTTGTATTTCGCTGGGGAGGGGCGGGCGATCGTTTCTGGTAACAGTAATTTCGGGATTTGGCAGCAGCACGCCTGGGTTTTGCGAGGTGCGGACTTGGGGAGCGGGCCGGGGAGCTGTTTGGCTCAGCGGCAGTCCCGGAGGTGGCGGGGGTAAAGTTTGGGCAGACTGTGCTGTACCGCCCTCTCCGGCAACGCTGAGAACGATGCTTTGGCCTTGTCCCGGCACAATTTGTCCGTTGGGAACTCCGTTTGTACCGGCTACCACAACGCGGATGCTGTTAGCCTCTACCTGGCTGATTTCTACGGAAGAAATTCCCGGAGCGGGGTTATCTTGACGGAAGCTGTTGCCTTGTGGCAAGCGAAGTTGGGTGTTGATAATTGTGGCTTGGTAAGTATTGCCGTTATTGATGGCGAAAACTTGCGGGCGATCGCCCTTTTCTGTCGCCATCACAATATTTACGCCATTATTGCCTTGACTTACTTGCACTCCTGTGACTTGAGTCGGCGCTGCCAAGACGGGGGCTTGGGTGATCAGAACTCCTGCAACGCTGCATAAGAGTCCTCCACTTAACCGTAGATGCTGTTTCACGTTCTCTCCTCAACTACACTTTGTTATTTGTTGTCCGCAGTCTTTTGTCGCTAGCTGCTAAACTGACTAAAATATTCTCGATTCGAGCCTTTTTAAAGGAAGAAGTTATGCCCTTTTCGATTTGCGATTTTCGATTGGGAATAACAGATGACATAAGGGTTAGAAGCTATCCTACAGCAATCCTCGCATCATTTGTGGATTTCTTACCCCCTCCCCGCGGGTTCGGGGAGGGTTGGGGTGGGGTCAAAAAATTACGACTCCCGCAAGGATTGCTATACAGTTCCATTAATTTTTGAGACGGGTATTAGAAGAAATTAGGTTGTAGAGCCAATTGTTGATTGCCATATAAAAAATAATTTTCTGGCACTCATATTTTTTTGACTTCTACCTTCAATCTTCCCCTTTCAACCTTCTGCCTTCTGCCTTTTTGTGAAAAAGCTAGTTTGGAACAATAGCTAATATCTACCCGCCCAACTACCGCTACTTAGCACCAGGGCTCGGAGCCGGAGTTGGCGGTTTTTCTTCTTGCTTTAACGGCAGCAGTGCGTGCAAGTCAAAAGCAGTTTTAATTTTAGTTGGTGGCTGCTCCACAGGAACTATTTTCCCTTTCAAAAAGTCAACTTCAATTGGCTGATTTGATGCTAGCAATTCAGATTTCAAATTCCTAACTACCAACAGCGACTGCATCAATTCCAAGTTACGCATAAAATTGCGGGTTTGAGCGAAAGTGCCTTCAAACTCTACCTTAAATTTTTTGCGTCTGAGCTTGCCAGCCAGGGACGGCCCGAAGGAGGTATCTGCCAGAATATCAGGGTCTGGAGCTCCCGGCGCGGCGGTTGCTGCTGCTGGGGGCATATCCGGCTCAAACTTGGTAATTTTAGCCTTGAGGTCATCTCCTTGCACGCCGGCGTTGATTCTATTAACGAGTTGCGTCATGTCAAGCAAAAGCGTGTTGGCGCTGGCGTCGCTGGCAAACATTGCCGTCACGTTAGCCCGGCGCTGTTTTGCTTCTTCTTGCTTTGCTTCTGCTTCTGCCTTTCTTTGAATTTGAGTTTGCAATTGCAGTTGCGTTTGCTTGCTTTCGCTAAGTTTTTGCTTGAATTCGACGCTTTTTTGGAATTCGGGAAGTACGAACTGGTAGCCAAGGCCGCCGGCAATGAGGAGGCCGAGAACCGCGATACCGATTGCTTGGGCTTGGGGTGTCAGCTTAATGCCGAATATTTCCTGAGCCCCTGTCTCTTCTGCTTGTGCGCCGCTGGGAATAAACTGATTGGCTGTCATTATTTTTTCACCTCTGGTTTTTGTGTTTCTAGCACTCCTTTTTCTTGAAGTGTTTCTATCCGTATTGCTAGCCCGTCTGCTTGCTTGCTGCGGAGCTCGGGGAGCAATTCGGAGGCTCCCGTCGGGCTGAGCGTCGTTTCAATTTTATATTCCACCACCGGTCGCAGTTTGGGAAGTTCTGGTGGTGCTGCGTTTTGGTTACGCACTTGTAATTGTGCGGGGTTGTTTTTTAATGTGGCCGCTATCAGTTTGGTATCGGTGTTAAGGAAGAAAGGAGAGCGCTGGACTAGCAGCATAAAGTCGTTAACTTGGGCAAAGGTACTGGCTATCCCTGAAATTTGTACTTTTGCTGCCTGCTGCGGGACGACGGGGGGGGGAGCGGCAGCCGGGGTGGGGCTGGCTGCTGGGGACGGACTCGCCCCTGGGGACGGGCTGGCTGCGGGGGTGGCTGCGGGCGGTGGGGGTGCTGCTGCAACGGCGGAGGGACTCGGGTCGATTTGCTCGATTTTGCCAATTTGCACTCCCGCCGGAGTACGGGCACTGAGGTCTTGCAGCATCGCCGACCAAGGTTTAATTTGGTCGAATACTCCAGCTAATGCTTTGTATTCGGCGGTAACTTTGTCGGTTTCGGCGTTGATGGCTTTGATGGTGCTGGCTTGAGTGTTTAACTTGGCCAGTTCTTGGTCCATGGCTGCTTGTTGTGTGGCCAAGTTGTTATTGTCGTTAGTCGCCCACCACCAGGCGCCCATGACTGCGGCGTTGATGCCAAGGGCAAACAGCACCGCCCCAAATATGGGCAGTTGGTCTTTGGCTCCACCGGAACTTTTTTTAGCTGAGCTTTTGGCTGCTGTGACTGGTTTGTAGTCCGGACGGTCGTTGAGAAAATTAATATCTAGGCTGTACATGGCTTCACTCGTTTTTATAGCAGAAGGAAGAAGGCAGAAGGCACAAGGTATAAGGTATAACGCAGGAGATAGAAGGTAGAAGGTAGAAGGAAAAAGTGATCTACCGCTTATGTTTCAGCAATTAAGAAGGTTCTAACAGTCTTGGCTGTTGCTATAGATTTAAATTTGAAATTTGAGATTTTAGACTGAACCCAAGATTGCTGGTAGAAGTGAAGGATTTATTTAGGGAAGAAAGAAACAACTTGCTGCCTTCTACTGAAGGAAGGGGCTGCTTCTACCTCAGATATATTCTACCTTTTACCTTCTACCTTCTACCTCCAATATTTTACCTTCTGCTTTCTGCCTTCTTCTTTTGGCAGGGGTTTTTACCTAAAATTCTCAAATCGGTTTTTCTCTCATCTAAAACTGTTAGTTCACATAACCTCCCTTAGTCCTAAACCTAGGGCGACTCCTAAACCTGCTCGCTGTTCTGGGGTAATTTCTTGGCTGATTTCGAGTCCTAGGGTTTCGATGGGATCGACTTGAGATGCGGGCAAGCTTAATCTTTGCATAAAAAATTCGTCTAGTTTGCCGATCGCAGCTCCCGGGCCTGCTAGCAGCAGTTGCGCTACTTCGAGTTCTTCGCTCTGGTTGAGGTAAAAGTCTACTGAGCGGCGCAGTTCGTCTGCTAGTTCTCCCAATACTTTAATCATCGCATTTGTGCCGGGATTGGCGTCTCCCGATGCGCCCATTGTATCTGTGACTGGCAGGGTCATGCCTTGCAGTTCGCTGGTGTCTCTGGTTGGCGGCAGGTTCATGGCTTGGTTGAGGGCGGTCTGGATTTGGTAGGTGCCGATCGGGATGGTACGGTTGAACTGAGGTATACCGTCCACTACTATAGCTAACTCGGTGCTGTCAAATTCTATGGCGGTGAGAACTGCGGCTTCTTGGGAGGAAAATTGTTGCAGTTGTTCTTTGAGGGTGCGGATTAGGGCAAAACTGGTTACTTCTAGTACGTCTATAATCAGTCCGGCTTCTTTGAAGGTTTCGATGTATGTGTCGGTAACTTCTCGGCGGGTGGCTACTAACACGACTTGCACTTTTTCTACTCCGTCGTCATCTACAAAAAGGCCTATTTTTTGATAGTCTACGTCGGCGTCTTCTCTGGGAAACGGCAAGTACAGTCCTGCTTCTGCGTTCATGTAATCCCGCAGTTCTTCTTCGTTGAGCTCTGCGGGAACTGGGATGAGGCGGATGACGGCTTCGCGGCCGGGAATGGCTGTGGCTACTCGCTTGGCTTTAATTTTGTTTTCGGCGAGGACGGCTTTTATTAGTTCTGCCATTCCTGGCGGATCTACTATTTGTCCTTCTTGTACATAGTCTTCTGGAACTTCTATTGAGGCTAGGATGCCTAATTTTAATGCCTGAGCTTTCTTTTCGAGCTGAATGATGTTGATGCGGTCTGGGGCTATTTCGATCCCGATTCCTGGCTGGCGTTGGGAAAGTAGACCTTTGAAAAAGTTAACCATGTGATTGGGTCGTCGGTAATTGCTATTTTTTTCTTTTGTAGTTGGCCAGCCTGATTCAGCGCGCAGGCGTGTTGGAGGGTTGGGTTCCAACTGCCGAAAGAGAGCTGTAATCTCGGTATCCCGCCGTAGCTACGCAGCTCGGTCTGTGTTGCGCGATCGCTAGTTCCGATTTTATGCTATCCAATTTACTTGACAATAGCTATTCTGCTGCGAATGTCAATAAATTCCAGCTCGATCGACCGAAAACCTGCCGATTCTGCACAAAAACAGACTATCTCGCTCGGGGGCCCGCCTACAAAACTCTCTCTCGCACTTGATCGCGCTTGATTCGGGCGATTCCCTCCGGGATAGCTTCGCTTCACGCTTTTTTGTCTAACGGTTCCCATAACTCTCAAATTTTATTCTATGAAACGTAAATCTTGGCAACTGTTTGCTGTTTTTGGGCTGGTGGGGCTGCTGCTGGCTGCGGTGGTGAGTTGCAGCAAGCCGGCTGTTAATTCCCAGGCAAATAATACGCAGGAAATCGAGTTCTGGACTATGCAGCTTCAACCTCAGTTTACTGAGTATTTCAACAAGACGATCGCTGGTTTTGAAGCCGAAAATCCGGGGGTGAAGGTGCGCTGGGTGGACGTTCCTTGGTCGGCGATGGAAAGCAAGATTTTGGGGGCTGTTTCGGCGAAAACTGCGCCGGATGTGGTTAACCTGAATCCCGATTTTGCTTCGCTGTTGGCGGGACGCAATGCTTGGCTGGATTTGGATTCTCGGATTCCGCAGCAAGTTCGATCGCTCTATCTCCCAAATATCTGGAAAGCTAGTGTACTCGACGGCAAGACTTTTGGCATTCCTTGGTATCTCACGACTGGGGTAACAATTTACAATACGGAGTTGTTGAAGAAGGCTGGAATTGCTAAGCCTCCGGCTACTTATGCCGAGTTGGCAACTGTTGCCAAGCAGGTGAAGGAAAAGACTGGTAAGTTTGCTTTTTTTGTGACTTTTGTGCCGGAGGATTCGGCGGAAGTTTTGCAATCTTTCGTGCAGATGGGTGTGCCTTTGGTTGACGCTAAAGGCAAGGCTGCTTTTAATACTGCTAAGGGCAAAGCTGTTTTTCAGTATTGGGTTGATTTGTACAAAGGCGGACTTTTGCCACAGGATGTTTTGGTGCAGGGACATCGCAGGGCGATCGAGCTTTATCAAGCTGGGGAAACTACTTTGTTAGCTTCGGGGCCTCAGTTTTTAAAGGCGATTTCTGAGAATGCTCCGAGTATTGGTGCTGTTTCGGCTGCTGCGCCTCAAGTTACGGGGGAAACCGGCAAGAAGACTGTGGCGGTAATGAATTTGGTTGTGCCCCGCGACAGCAAGCGCCCTGATGATGCTGTCAAGTTTGCTTTGTACGTGACTAATTCTCAAAATCAGTTGGCTTTTGCTAAGGCTGCTAATGTTTTACCTTCTACGGTTGAGGCTTTACAGGACGATTATTTTAAGAGCGTTCCGACTGATGCTCCCGCAGCCGATCGAGCTCGGGTTATTAGTGCTTCTGGGTTGAGTTCCGCCGAGCTATTGATTCCGCCTTTGAAGGATGTTAAGAAGTTGCAAAAGGCGATTTATGACAATTTGCAGGCTGCGATGTTGGATGAGAAGTCGGTAGACCAAGCTGTGGCTGATGCGGCTAAGGCTTGGGATCAAAGGTAGTTTTTAATTGAAGCTGGGGCGGGGTGTTTTTTGAACTCGCCTCTTGCTTTTTTATTCTAGTTGACGTATTATTAAATAATGGGAATCTGTGTCGTCCTATATAAGACCATATATAAGCTTTTAAGTTATTATCAAATGATTAAATTACCGCCGCTTCACAAGGCGGAGTCGGAGGAGAACTTTGGATAGCTCAATCTCGACGATTTTAGAAATAAATGTTTTTTGATAAGAACGATCGCTCATCCCAGAAACAGAGTTTATTTATCCCGTGCGATCGCCTTTATCAATTCAGCTTGATTGATGATGTGTAGGAAGATAGCCTAAATTCCTCAACTATTCATAAATTTGACTCGTGTTAAAATCAAAGCTCAGATCGGAATAGGAGAAAATTCTTATGCCAGCGATGACACTCAAAGATTTAAACCAAGTTCAAACCCTTTTTTGCGAAGCGGGTTTAGATTACAAAATTGAACTAGAAGACGGGAGACTTTCAATTGTGGGACCATCAGACATCGTATCCAGTGAAATCAGTAGCCGTCTCATCGCCTTTCTTTTCGCTTGGATAAATCCCCGTCGCTTGGGGAGAGTCTTTGACTCCGCAGGCGGTTTCATCATGCCGGATACGAATGTCAAAGCACCGGATGTTTCTTTTGTGCGCGCCGCCCGCTTGCGCCAAAGTCCGCGTTATTTTGGAGAACTTGTCCCCGATTTGGTGGTTGAGATTAAATCTCAGAGCGATCGCATTAAGATTATAGAAACCAAGGTTTTGAAGTTTATAGAGCTGGGTGCGATCGTCGGAATTCTGATCGATCCTGATGAAGAAACAGTGACTATTTATCGCTCTACAGGTGAACCGACTGTTTTAGGAAATGGCGATATCTTAACAGTAGCAGAACTTTTTCCCGGTTGGGAATTGCCCATTTCGGAATTGTGGCCTCCTATCTTTACTGAGGAAGAAACACAATTCTGATGCGTTTAAGCTTGGGATTGTTGTTGTTGCAGAAAATAGCCGACGAGATAAAGGGAACCGCAAAGGATTGTTAGGTTGTCGCCTGTAACAGCAGCGTCTAAGGCCGTTGTTAAGTCGGAGAAGGCTTGACAGAGTGTTAATTCCGGGCAGATAATTTGAGCTAGGGTGGCTAATTCTGCGGGGGATGAGGAGTTTTGATCGGGTACGGGTACTAGGTAAAGTCGATCGCCCTTTTTGAGTAATGCTTTCAAAATATCTTCGCAGTCTTTAGTCGCAAGAATGCCGATTACCCAGTTAATCGGTGGTTGGGAACTGTTAAGATTATCGACATATTCACGCAGGGCGATCGCTGCGGCGGGGTTGTGGGCGCCGTCAATTAATATATTGCGGTTTTTCCAAGTTGTCTGCTGGAGTCTTCCGGGCCATTGGGTTTTGGCGATACCGTTTTCGATGGCGGTTGGGGAAATTTGCCATCCTTGCTGTTGGAGAGTTTGCAAAGTTGCGATCGCAATTGCTGAATTCATTAGTTGAATTTTTCCCAGCAGCGGCAATTGATATTTTATTTTAACCGCATTTTGATTTAACTGATATTCTGCGAATCCTTGTCCTAAATCTATTGCTGGTTTTACCCAAGTTGCCGGACAGTCTAATTTTTGAATGCGTTTTTCTACTACTATTCTAGCTGATTCTGGCAATTCTCCGATAACTGCCGGACATTTTGCTTTAAGAATTCCCGCTTTTTCCCCAGCAATATCTGCCACGGTGGGGCCGAGTATTTGCCAGTGTTCAAGACTGATAGAAGTAATGACGCTAGCGAGAGGTGTTTCGCAAACGTTAGTCGCGTCTAATCTACCGCCCAATCCAGTTTCTATGACTGCGATGTCTGCTTTTTGTTCGGCGAAATACAGCCAAGCTGCTGCGGTGATTATTTCAAATTGAGTGGGAGTTTCGGTGTTGTTTTCGGTAGCGGCGACAACTCGTTCTAGACACTGTTGCAATTCTGTTGAGGAAATCGGTTTTTGGTTGATGCAAATTCTTTCTGTCCAATCGATTAGGTGCGGGGATGTGTAGCGCCCGACTCGATAGCCTGCTTCTGTTAGTACGGAAGAGAGATAAGCGCAAACGGAACCTTTACCATTTGTGCCGGCAATGTGGATAATGGGGATTTTTTGGTGGGGGTTGTCTAGTTTTTCTAGAAGTTGTTTAATTCTTTCTAGCCCGAGGTGGACGCCGAAATGTTGGTAGGATTGGAGGATAGATTCTGTATTCATTGAGGATGATAAATTCTGTTTGTGTGTGAATTATATTTTTTTTATTAACCGCAGAGGGCGCAGAGGGCGCAGAGTGAGAGAAGAAAGAGATAGATATCTAAGAAAAGAGAGGTTTATAATTGATTTATTGTATTTATTGCGGGTTAAAAAAGGTGGCTTTGGATATTATTTCTCTGTTTTCTGGTTGTGGGGGGTTGGATTTGGGTTTTCGCTTGGCTGGCTTTAATCCGGTTTGGGCGAATGAATATGATAAGTCTATTTGGGATACGTATAATTTCAATCATCCTGAAACTATTTTAGATCGCAGAGATATCAGAATAATCAAATCTGATGAAATTCCCAACTGTATTGGGATAATCGGCGGCCCTCCTTGTCAAAGTTGGAGTGCGGCCGGCGCTAAACGGGGGATTGATGACAGTCGGGGTCAACTTTTCTGGGAGTATATCAGAATTGTGCGCGACAAGCAGCCTTTGTTTTTTTTAGCTGAGAATGTTAGCGGTATTTTGGCGGCCAGAAACAAGGATGCTTTCACTTATATATTATCGCAGTTTGAGGACATCGGATATCGGGTTTCGTACAAGTTGTTGAATGCTAGAAATTTTGGTGTTCCGCAAGATAGGCAAAGGGTGATTGTTGTTGGCTATCGGGAAACTCTGGGTTGTGGTTTTGAGTTTCCCGAACCTGGAACCGATGTTTTGACGCTGAAAGATGCGATTTTTGATTTGCAGGCCGCGCCACTGTCAGTTAAGGGTAAATTAGATAATTATCACGATTATGTCCCAAATCACGAATGTGCGGATTTGGGGTTTTCCAGCCTTTATATGTCGCGGAATCGAGTGCGAAGTTGGTCAGAACCTTCTTTTACAATTCAGGCAAGTGGCAGACACGCACCTCTCCATCCTCAAGCTAGTAAAATGATTTTGGTTAGCAAAGACAAACGCATTTTTGACCCCAATTCGCCTCAGCCTTACCGTCGGCTTTCTGTGCGAGAGTGCGCGAGAGTTCAGACTTTCCCGGATGAGTTTATTTTTAAGTACAAGTATATTGCTGATGGATACAAAATGGTCGGCAATGCTGTTCCTGTGACTTTAGCAAGAGTTTTGGCAAGTAAGATTTTTGAGGATATTTCGATCTTCTGAAACAAAACTTACGCTGAATCTCTATATGTTGATTTTTTACTCCGCGCGTGGGCGAAGCAAGCGCGCCAGCGCTTAGGCGGCCGAAAGGTTGTGTAGGATTGGTTTCAACCGCCGAGTTTTACTAGAAATTATCTGCGGTTTCCCTATCAATCAAAGATTTATGCAATAAGTCTAGTTTGCTGTACAGATTCTCACAAAAATTTTGTTAACTCGCGGAGATTGTGCTGAATCGCATTTGTCCCGCGAATATGAGACAAGGGAGAACCTCCGTACAAAAAGCTGTTTAAGCTAACTTGATAATTTTGCTGAACTGCTAAATCCAGCCACAAATTGTTAATCGCATTTCCCGGTTTGTAGTCGGGAATGTTGTGGTGATAGTAAGGAAAACTGTCTATACAAGTATTGAAAAAGTTTTTCCGCCCACAATGCTTTAAATACTGATATCGCGGTTTAAATTCTGTTTGATTTTCCAATACTGTATATATAGTATCTGCGAGAGATTCTGGGTCAAATTTGGCGTAAAGACCCGCACCTTCGGGGAAAACTGGCGAGTTTCCTCTGGCGTATTGGTTGAATTCTTCAAAACAAATTACTGGTAGGTTGCAACTCATGGCTTCGGTAATTCCCCGGTTTTTTCCTTCTAGGAGGGAACCGAGGACGAATGCTTGGGATCGCGAATAATATGTGGGTATTTCGCTGTAGTAGTCAACTCTCGGCACTAAGTTAATGTAGTCGGAGGGATTGGTTAAAATTGTCTCGACTTCTTGCCATTCTTTTAATGCGTACTGGTCGAGAGTTTTCAGGTTGCTAGCATCAAATTCGTGGCCTGTGACTACTGTTAATTTTATTGGTTTTTGCGGATATTTTTGGCGGTAAACTTTTAAGGCTTTGGCAATAATTGGCAAATTTTTTTCTTCGGAAATTCGGGCGACGGCGAGGAGGTCGATGTCTTTTGCGGGGACGTTGCGCGGGGAAATTAAGTATTCGTTGATGAAGTCGGTGTCTTGTAGGGGTATAATTGGTTTGTGGGCGCGATCGACATAAGTTTCGCGAAACCACTTATCTCGCTGCGGGTTTTTGTATAAACTGGAGTAGGCGTCCGCTACCGGTGCCCAGGAATAGGATGTACCGGGGGAATAGGTGAAGGAGAAAAATACTGAGGAAAGTTGGGGAAATAGTTTGTTGATGAGTTCGACTGCTTCGCTGAAGTAAATTCCTTTGATGAAACGCCCTTCGTAAAACAGTGGGGGAAGCAAGACGTAGAAACTGACTGTATCGAAGCGGTGGGGTTGGTCTTCAAATATCTCCCAGCTAAAGGCGTCTAAGTCTGCATAAATTTCGGCGATGGGTTTGTTGATGTGGGGGTTTCGTAAATATGGCTTTTGTTGATCGTAGTTTCCGCGTACCATATAATTCAGAGTGTGAGTATCTAGCTTTTTTATTTAACCGCAGAGGGCACAGAGGGCACAGAGAAGAAGAGAGATATTCACAAGTCATCCACGGGTTGTTCTAGTGATTCATTGTCGCCAATTGTGAGGGCGAGTTGGTAGATTTGGCGGCGGGGGAGGGATGTTTGTTGCGCTAGTTGGCGGCTGGCTTGGGAACGACTTATGCCTTCGGCAATTAATGTTTGCAATTCTGCTTTGATGGCGTCTTCGGAAAATATTGGTGCGGCTGTTTGGATGCCGGCAATTACGAGGGTAAATTCTCCCTGGGGTTCGCGATTGGTGTAAAGCTCGATCGCACTTTCTATACTACCACGCCAAAACTCTTCGTGCATTTTAGTTAACTCTCTCGCCAGCACAATCTGTCTGTCGCTTCCAAAAGTATTTGCTAAATCTTGTAAAGTTTGTCGCAACCGGTGGGGAGATTCGTATAATATTATAGTGCGGGATTCTATTTGCAAAGCTTCTAAACTCTGTTGGCGTTCTTGACCTTTCACTGGTAAGAAACCTTCAAATACAAATCTCTCTGTGGGTAATCCTGATGCAGTTATCCCAACAATGCAGGCGGTCGGGCCGGGAATCGGAATAATGTTAATATTAGCATCGGCGCAAGCTTTGACTAACTCGGAACCGGGGTCAGAAATTCCCGGCATTCCGGCATCGGTGACGATGGCGATATCTTTGCCTAAATGCAGTTTGTCGATGAGTTCGGGAAGTCGCTGGTGTTGGTTGTGTTCGTGATAGCTGATTTGGGGCGTTTTGATTTGGAAATGGTGCAAAAGTTTGCCTGTATGGCGGGTGTCTTCGGCGGCGATGAAGTCTACTGTTTGCAAGATTCGGATAGCGCGAAAAGTCATGTCTTCGAGGTTGCCGATCGGGGTTCCTACGATGTAAAGTGTTCCTGTATTGGGATTTGCTTGCATTTTAATATTGGGATTTTTTAACCGCAGATGAACGCGGATTAACGCAGATATGAAAACGGGATTGTTTTTGGGATTAGCGACTTTAGATTTAGTTTATTTGGCCCAGAAGCATCCGGGTGAAAATCAGAAAGTTGTTGCTTCTGATTGTACCATTGCTGCGGGCGGGCCGGCGGCAAATGCTGCAGTCACTTTTAGCTATTTGGGGAATGTGGCGGTATGGGCTGGCGTTTTGGGGACTCACGCGATCGCCCAATTAATTCGTGCAGACTTAGCGGAGTATAATGTCAGGATAATTGATTTGGAGCCCGGGCGATCGCACTCGCCGCCAGTTTCCTCGATTATTGTAACTGAAGCAACGGGCGATCGATCGGTAATTTCCATCAATGCTACGAAATCGCAAGTTGACAGTCAAACAATTAACCATGATATTTTAACATCAGTTAGTATTGTACTGCTTGACGGACATCAAATCGCAGCCAGCACAGAAATTGCTCAACTTGCCAAGTCAAAAAACATTCCCATTGTCCTCGACGGCGGCAGTTGGAAACCCGGATTAGAAGAAATATTGCCTTTCATTGAATGGGCGGTATGTTCCGAGAATTTTTATCCACCAGACTGCGACAATTCAGAACAAGTCTTTGCTTATCTCTCAGCAGCCGGAATTTCCCATATTGCCATCACTCGCGGCGAAAAATCAATTTTATACTTCAGCAATGGCACTTACGGCACTATAGAAGTACCTCTAATTCAAGCCACAGATACTTTAGGCGCTGGTGACATCTTTCACGGGGCTTTCTGTCACTACATTTTGCACAATAACTTTACCGATACTCTCACCGCAGCGGCTAAAATCGCTTCCTATTCCTGCAAAAAATTCGGAACCCGCGCCTGGATGAATAAGGCTTAATTTTAAATTAAAATTAACCAAACTATCCGGTTAAAACCGCTCAAAGCTAGAAAAATGGAACTGGCAACACTTGTTAAGTTAAAATGCTGACAGCAACATCGACAAAGTTTGTGAACTTCCCTCTTCTCTTTCTTCGTACCCTTAGCGCCTTCGCAGTTCGTTAACAAAATTGCTATATTAGTAAGACAAGTTAAAGTCACACAAAACACTCCCCAAACAACATACCCTAATCATGCCTGACACCCAACCTCTAAGTATAACCCTTCCCCCTTTGCGGATTACTCTAACAGAACAACAGCAAGTTAACCTAGAATGGCTGACACAAAACTTGCCCAATCTACTCGCAGCGCCAAGCAAACAAGAAGTTCCCGACAATATGAAACAGTGGGTGGCGGCTAACAAATTATTAAATAAACCCGACGAAGAAATCATTCAAGCGCTAATAAGTACAGGCCTAGATGCGGAGACAGCCACCGCAGAAGTTACGGAAATATCATCTCATCCCTACTTTCAAGCAGGCAGCCATTACGTCCAGTTATTGCAGAAATTAGAATCGCATCTCAGGATCAACAATCAATTAGCTGCATTGTCTTCCAAGTTTGGCACAATCGAACGCAAAAGTAGCCTTTCCCGAGAGTATTTTCTCGAAAATTACTACGCCAAAAATACTCCAGTAATTATTACCAACATTATGCACAACTGGAAAGCTTTGCAGTTGTGGACGCCGGAGTATTTGCAGGAAAAATACGGCGATGCAGAGGTGCAAATACAAGCCAACCGCAACTCCGACCCGGAATATGAAATTAAAATTCACAACCACAAAAAAACTGTTTTATTTCGTGAATATGTAGATATTGTAGTCAATGGCGGGCCTAGCAACGATTGTTACATGGTTGCTAACAACCAAACTTTGGAAAGAGAGGAATTTAAACCGCTATTTAACGACCTTGAAATATTTCCAGAATACCTCAATCCTGCGGATACAAAAGGCAGAGTTTTCTTTTGGTTCGGCCCAAAAGGCACGATTACACCGCTGCACCATGACCCAGTTAATTTAATTTTAGCTCAAGTTTCTGGTCGCAAACTAATTAAATTGATTTCTCCGCAACAAACACCTCTGCTTTATAATCACGTCGGAGTTTTCAGCAAGGTTGACGGCGAAAATCCCGATTATGACAAATATCCGCTTTACAGAGAGGCGAAAATTATTGAAGTGATTTTGGAACCGGGAGAGGCTATCTTTATTCCGGTCGGTTGGTGGCACCATGTAAAATCATTGGAGGTTAGTATTTCGGTTTCGTTTACTAATTTTGTGTTTCCCAATTATTATGAATGGAAATATCCTCATATTAATTGGTAACTGCTAATTTATGGTTCCCAGGGGCGGGCACGGGGGCGCCGCCCCTACATAAATCGGCATTGCATAATTTTGGGATGAATCTTGTGGGGTGAACCCCAGAACCCGCCGGAAAAATAAGGGTTTTCAGCTTTGATAAAATTCCCAATCATCCTGCAAATATGCAATGCCCAGAAATCTGCGTTAATCGGCGTTCATCTGCGGTTCAAAAAAAAGAAATTCATGAAAACTCTCGAAGAAATCAGCGAAATTGCCCGATCGATCGCCTGGAGTGCCTCAGATATCCTACAATCCTATTATCGGCAGGATTCCAACACTCCTAACCTTGACATCCAAGAGAAAAAAGATGGCCCCGTCACCGCCGCCGATGTCGCTGTCAATTCTTACATACTCGACGAATTGCAGTCGGCTTTAGGAAATGCAGAATTTGGCTATCTCAGCGAAGAAACTTACAAATCTTATTTAGAAAAAAACGGTCAAATTCCCTTACCTCAAAGTTGGGTTTGGATTATTGACCCTTTGGATGGAACGCGAGATTTTATTGACAGGACAGGTGAATTTGCTGTTCACATTGCTTTAGCGTTCGAGGGAAGACCGGTATTGGCAGTTGTCGCTTGGCCCGAACAGCAAAAGATTTATTACGCAATCCGCGATGCGGGTGCTTTTATGGAAAATCGGGAGGGTTCTGCGGTCAAATTGCAGGTTTCGGCGCGAAATATAGTGGCAGATTTATCTATAGTAACCAGCCGCAGTCACCGGGGCGATCGCTTTAATCAATTGTTACAAAAACTGCCTTGTCAAAATCAAATAGCTGTCGGTAGTATCGGCTGTAAAATTGCGACAATTGTAGAACAAAAAGCTGATGTTTATATTGCTCTTTCGGGAAAGTCTGCGCCGAAGGATTGGGATTTAGCGGCACCAGAATTAATTTTGACTGAAGCGGGCGGCCGATTTACTCGTTTTGACGGTTCTACTTTGCAATATAACCAGGGAGATGTCAGTCAGTGGGGAGGATTGTTGGCGAGTAACGGTTGCTGTCACGCTGCTTTGTGCGGGCAAGCGGAGGCAATTTTAGCAGGGATAGATGGGAGTTTGAAGTAAGTGCGACGATCGCCCGTAAAGATGGTAACGAATAACTGGTAGGGGCGGATTTTACCATAAATCTTGGCAATCGCTCACATTATACATCAACCCGCCCCTCGCACATATGTATCAAAAATCCTGCTCTTAATATTTCAGTCTCATTACACTTGCTATTGAACGATTTTTGTGTTATGTCCTCCACCTCGCGCTCGCTCATCCGTAATATTACTTAATAGAATTCCCCAACTTTATCAAAACTTTAATTAAATAGGGGTTTATAAAGAAAAATTTATAGAGATTTTCTCAAAAAACAGTTATGGTTACTACTACCTTGAGAAAGAGTTTCGGATGCCAGTCGCGAAACAGGGGAATTATTGTCTTTTTTTAGCTATTAGTAGGTGCAGTATGCCAAATTTAAATAATCAAGTTTCACCAAGTGCGATCGCCTTTATCGACACTCAAGTTGAAAACTATCAAAGTTTGATCGCTGGGGTAAAACCGGGTACGGAAGTAGTGGTTTTGGATGGGAACCGGGATGCGATCGATCAAATTACTCAAATTTTAGCTCTTCGGACAAATATTGACAGCATTCACATAGTTTCTCACGGTGCTCCCGGCAGCTTGCAAGTCGGCGACGTTCGCTTGAGTTTAGATGATATAGAGTGCGATCGGGATTCTCTACAGCAGTGGTTTTCGCCACTAACCGACTCACTCGCCAAAAATCGACCGAATATCCTGCTGTACGGGTGCTGTGTAGCAGCAGGCGAGACAGGTAAAGCATTTGTCAAACGCTTGAGTGAGTTAACTGGGGCCTCGGTTGCAGCTTCCCAAAACCTCACGGGAAGTGTAGCAAAGGGCGGCGACTGGGAACTAGAAGTCAGAACCGGGAAAATAGAAACACCGCTGGTATTTGAAGCCGAAGTATTAGCAGCTTACGAGTACGTTTTGAATAGTTTTGGTGCTGCGACAAATATTGGCGCGGGGACAAATCCCTACAGTATTGCTACGGGGGATTTTAACGTCGATGGCAAACCCGATCTAGCTGTAACAAACCAAGGATCTGACACCGTTTCTATCCTGTTAGGCAATGGCACTGGTGGCTTTAATCCCGCGCCTATTCCTACCTTGGCGGTGTCAAGTCCCACAGCGATCGCGATCGGCAATTTTAACAACGATAATTTCCCTGACTTAGCAGTAGTGGGTAGTGGCACTGGTGGCGCCCTCTCAATTTTCTTAGGAAATGGTACGGGCGGTTTTGGCAGCCCCACTCAATATCCTACAGGAGTGTCCCCTATCTCGGTTGCAGTTGGGAAGTTTAACGGGGACAACTTTTCCGACGTAGCAGTAGTCAATGCAAGCCCTGGGAGTACCTCTGGCACTGTCACAATTTTGCTGGCAAATAGCAGTGGCAGCGGGGCATTGAATTTCAACACTAACTTGAGCGCGCAGTCAATTCCCGCTTTTATGACAGTGGGGGACTTTAACGGAGATACTTTTTCCGATTTAGCTGTGCCGAACAGTTTATCTAACACCATTTCTGTTTTTTTAGCGAATGGTACTGGCGGCTTTGGTGCAGCTACTAATCTTGCGGCTGGCACAAATCCCAATTCTATCGCTAATGGGGACTTTAACGGAGACACTTTCCTCGACTTAGCCGTAGTTTACACCGGCTCTAACAATGTGTCAATTCTATTGGGAAATGGCACGGGCAGCTTTGGTGCGGCCACTAATTTTAGCGCGGGGACAGGGCTGCAAGGCATTGTTGCGAATGACTTTAGCGGAGACGGCAAACTTGACTTAGCAGTAGGAAGCACCAGCGGCGCTGCAATTTTAGTAGGCAATGGCAGTGGCGGTTTTAGTACACCCATTAACTTTGCTGCGGGCACAGATACAACTTCCATTATTGGAGGCAACTTTAATGCTGATACTCTCCCAGATTTGGCAGTAGCTAACAACAGTTCAAACAACGTTTCTGTCTTTCTAAATACACCAAATACAGTTAATTTTGGTGCAGCAACCTACCCTGGCACAGAAGCAACAACAGACACAGTAGTTAATATCCCCGTCACTCTCAGCGGCGGCACTCCTTTGAGCGATGTAACTGTACCAATTGTCATCGACCCCAGCAGCACAGCCACCCAAAATTCAGACTACACCTTTTCGCCGACATCAATTATATTCCCCGCAGGTGCAACAGGTGCGGCACTCACCCAGAATGTTGCAGTTACTATCAAACCCGACAATCTCCCTGAAAACGCCGAAACCGCCATCCTCAACTTTGGCACAATCATTGGTGGCGTTGCAGGTACAACCAAACAAACAACATTAACTATTGCTGCTAACGGTACTGTTTCTTATGCCATTGCCGCTGGTACTGCCAGCATTCCTGAAGGCAACACTGGCACAAAACCTCTGACTTTCACTGCTACTCGCAGCGGCAACACAGGCGGGGCAAGTAGCGTAAATTATACGATCGCCGGCACAGCTAAAAACATCAGCGATTACAACAACATCGGCGGCACTTCTGGCGCAACTGCTGCTACTGGCACAATTAATTTTGCCGCCGATGAAACATCCAAAACCATTACTCTCGACGTATTAGGCGACACCCTAGTTGAACCCGACGAAACCATAGCCGTCACCCTTTCAAGTCCCACCAGCCCAGGCATAACACCGACAATTACCACTGCTACCGCTACCACAACGATTACTAATGATGACAAAGCTGGCTTTACTATTAACCCAACAGCATTAACTACAAGTGAAGTCGGTGGCACTGGTACCTTCACTGTCAAACTTAACTCTCAACCTACTGCTGACGTTACCATCGGTTTGACCAGTTCCAATCTAGCCGAAGGAAAAGTTTCAACTAATAGCTTAACTTTCACTACTGCTAACTACGATCAACCGCAACCAATCACGGTGAGTGGTGTTGACGATTTAGTAGCTGATGGCCCTCAACCTTACAAAATTGTCACGGCTGCTGCTGTGAGTACCGATGTTAATTACAATAACGTCGATCCTGAAGATGTCACCGTCATCAACAGCGACAATGAAACTCCGGGAATTACGGTGAATCCGACGGCGGGATTAACTACTGGTGAAGATGGCAGCCCTGCTAACTTTACTGTGGTTCTAAATACTCAACCAACTGCTGATGTGACTATCGGTTTGACCAGTGACAATGTTGCGGAGGGAACTGTTTCCCCTGCTAGCATAACTTTCACTCCGGCTAACTGGAATACAGCGCAGCCGGTGACAGTAAAAGGGGTTAACGATAGCATTGTTGACGGCAATATTGGCTACAAAATTGTCACAGCGCTTGCTGTTAGCACCGATCCGAATTATAAGCTAGATGCAGCGGATGTTAGCCTCAGCAATAAGGACGATGATACGGCTGGTATTTCTATTACTCCCACAGCAACAACTGCTACAGAAGGCGGTGCGCCGGGCAGTTATGCGCTCAAGTTAACATCGCAGCCGATCGCCCCTGTTACCATTAACTTTAATACCGGAAGTGAAATAAATGCGATCGCCCCTGTTATCTTTGATAGCACTAATTGGAATGTTGCCAAAACAGTCACTGTCACCGCTACCGACGATAACAAAGCCGAAGGTACGCACAGCGGCACGATCGCTCACACTGTTACCAGTACAGACACTAAGTATAGCGGCACAACAATTCAGGATGTCAATGTAGCTATTACCGACAACGAAACAGCAGGTGTCAGCATTACACCTACGAGCACAACTGCTGCTGAAGGAGGTGCGAATGATGGCAGTTATGGGATCAAATTAACGTCGCAGCCTTACGCCCCTGTAACTATCACTCTCACAACAGGTGATCAGATAGAGGCGATCGCGCCTATCACTTTCACTGCGGATAATTGGAATGTCGCTCAACCCGTTACGGTAAAAGCTGTTGATGATACGGTTGTGGAAGGCACGCACAGCGGCAATATCACTCACAGCGTGAGCGGGGGTGATGCTAAGTATAATGTGGTTGTGGTTCCAGCGGTGACAGTGGCGATTACTGATAATGACACGACACCACCAGTGCCGACACCAACACCACCAGTGCCGACACCGACACCCCCACTGCCGACACCGACACCCCCACTGCCGACACCAACACCCCCACTGCCGACACCGACACCCCCACTGCCGACACCGACACCCCCACTGCCGACACCAACACCACCGCTGCCGACACCAACACCACCAGTG
>NZ_JAUBPS010000002.1:0-65454 GCF_036700865.1 Microcoleus sp. S13C4 | reverse complement strand
CCGACACCGACACCACCAGTGCCGACACCGACACCACCAGTGCCGACACCGACACCACCAGTGCCGACACCGACACCACCAGTGCCGACACCGACACCCCCACTGCCGACACCGACACCCCCACTGCCGACACCGACACCCCCAGTGCCGACACCGACACCCCCACTGCCGACACCGACACCCCCACTGCCGACACCGACACCCCCACTGCCGACACCAACACCCCCAGTAGCTGTCGATCCGCAACCCATACTTGGAAGTCCTGGCATTGTTATTAGTCCGGCATCGGGATTAGTAACTACAGAAGCAGGTGGCACAGACCTATTCACCATCAAACTCAACAGCCAACCTACTGCTGATGTAAAAATTGATTTGCGTAGCAGCAATGAGGCAGAGGGAGTAATTTCGACGGAATCAATTACCTTCAATTCTGCTAATTGGAATCAACCGCAGACTATTACAGTAACGGGTGTGAACGATCGAGTATTTGACCTCGATAAGACTTATCAGATTGTGACTGCCCCTGCTGTCAGTGCGGATAGTAACTACAACGGTCTCAATGCACCGGATGCCACTGTTGTTAACAGGGGTAACACCATACCGCCATCTAACGATCTGATTGCTGGTGGTTCTAGCAACGATCAGATTCTTAGTATTCCCACGGTAAATTTCTCCCCAGCTACTTACCAAGTCAATGAAAGTCGCACAGGAATCGTTCAGAAACAAATTACCCTCACTCGCACAGGGGGGAATATAGACAGCTTTTCCAGGGTGTACCTAGAACCTCCTACTGGTTCAGCGACTTTCGGAACAGATTGGAATATCCCCAATTTCTCTCCTGAAATTACCTTTAACCCAGGCGAAAATACCAAAACTTTCACAATTGACATTTTTCCGGATGGTCAATTTGAGGGAACAGAAGAAATTGCATTTCGGATCACCAATCGGGATAATGCCATTATTGGCACCCAAAACACTGCCAGTCTGAAAATTTTCGATGCTGAGGGGCCTCCTACAATTAATTTCTCCCCAGCTACTTACCAAGTCAATGAAAGTCGCACAGGAATCGTTCAGAAACAAATTACCCTCACTCGCACAGGGGGGAATATAGACAGCTTTTCCAGGGTGTACCTAGAACCTCCTACTGGTTCAGCGACTTTCGGAACAGATTGGAATATCCCCAATTTCTCTCCTGAAATTACCTTTAACCCAGGCGAAAATACCAAAACTTTCACAATTGACGTTTTTCCGGATAGTCAAGTTGAGGGAACAGAAGAAATTGCGTTTCGGATCACCAATCGGGATAATTCCATTATTGGCACCCAAAACACTGCCAGTCTGAAAATTATCGATGCTGAATCTACACTAAACAACCACCCGCCGGTGGTGACTAATAGCCTCGATAAGCAACGTGGTCCCAATCCCCGCCGCGACTTCAGTGTGACTCTTGCTCCCGACACCTTTACCGATTACGATCCAGGTGACAGCCTCACTTATTCCTACTCAATAATTCCAGAGCCGGACCCCAACGGACCCTTCAGCCCCAACCCTCTCGATTGGCTGACCTTCGACCCAAATACCGGCACTTTCATTCCACCCGATTGGCTGACCTTCGACCCCAATACCCTGACCTTTAGCGTGAATTTGAATGCTGGCAATGTTCCCTCATTTTTCTATGTGCCAATTAAGGTGACAGCAACGGACAATGCGGGTGCCAGTGTCAGCGACTTCTTCCACCTGTACCGCAGCCCCAGCTTTTCTGGCATCGCAATTGACGGCTACATATCGGGTGCAACTCTCTTCCTAGATGCCAACAAAAACGGCGTCCTCGATGGTGGCGAACCATCCACCACAACTGATTCAGGCGGTAAATTTAATCTCGATATCCCCTTCGAGACTTTCGACACCAACAAAAACGGAGAAATTGACCCATCAGAAGGCAATTTAGTTGTCACAGGAGGCATTGACACCGCCACCGGATTACCCCTAGAAACACCACTCACTGCACCACCAGATTCTAGTGTTGTCACACTCCTAACCAGTTTAATCGCCGACTTAACCGACAAAGGAATTGCACCAGAAGAAGCCCAATCTTTAGTCAAAGCAGCCCTTTCTCTCCCCGCCGATGTTGACCTAACTAGCTTCGATCCAATAGAAGCTACCAACAACAACATACCGGGCGGAGTCCAAGTCTTAGCCGCCATGGTGAAAGTCCAAAACTTCATCACTCAAACTGCCGCTTTGATTGACGGTGCTTCCAGTGCAGTCAATACCGATATTGTCAAGGCTGTTGTCAGTTCAATTACGGCTCAAATTCAATCGGGTACAGTCTTAAACCTCAGCTCTTCAGCAGCCTTAGAACCAATCATTCAGCAAGCAGCCGCTAAAATCGAGCAAATAGACCCCAGTTTCAACACTCAACAAGTCACCCAAATTACATCGCAAGCTGCCACAGTAATGGCAACAGCCAATCAGCGCATTGATAGCGCTGTCTCCAACCCAACAGCAACATCAATTCCTGAATCACTTGCCCGCCTCCAACAAGTAGCCTTGGGCCCAACAACTCAAGAATTTAAAGAAGTTGGTTCAGGAAATAAACCAATTTCCCAGGTGGTTGCTGACAATACTGGTACTGCTTTAGATAGCAGAATTGAATCTGTAATATTGCCGACTGGGATTGCAACTCCTGTTGTCAGCGGCGATGCAGATTTGGGCAGCAATTCTCCCAATGCAATTCTCGGTACAAATGGCGACGATATCCTGACTGGCGACAGCGCGAATAATGTGTTGATAGGGATGAGGGGCAATGATTCCCTCGATGGAAGTCTGGGAAATGACACTGTTTTCGGTGGCAAAGGTAGCGATACAATCCTGGGAAGTAGCGGTGATGATGTCTTATTTGGCAACCGTGGTGCTGACATTTTGAATGGCGATGATAGTAATGATATTCTTTACGGAGGTAAGGGCGATGATTTGCTGAGGGGCGGTTTGGGACTTGATACTTTGACAGGAGGAATGGGAGTAGATAAGTTCTTACTCTCTACCAATTCCGGTACTGATACGATTACTGATTTTGAAGTGGGTAAGGACTTGTTAGTATTGGGTAACGGGTTGAGTTTCTCGCAATTGGCTATTGCTCAAGATAGCGGTTCGACTTTAATCCGGTTGGCACAAACAGGGGAGATTTTAGCTTCTCTGGGCGGTGTTTCTGCTATCCGTATCAGCGCTGCTAATTTCGGATTGCTTTAAAGGTTCATAATGAGGACTTTAGCCCTTATTATTTTTCCGTCTCTTAGAGACGGACTTCGTTTGTATATATGCGGTTTCAACCGCTGACTATCAAGGCCTAGCTCCCCCCTAGCTCCCCTTAAAAAAGGGGGGGACAAGAATCTTCTCAAAGTCCCCCTTCTTAAGGGGGATTTAGGGGGATCTGGCCTCGGGGGTAAACGAGAGATAAAGAGGGTTTTAGACTTAAGTTGAAACCAATAGCCTAAACCGTATTACTTACAACTCAGCATCGCTGATATCGCATTCCCGGTAACTGCGAAACTAATCCCAACAATTCCAACTGCAAAAGTATACTAGAAACTATTCCCGCTTCTAATCCCGCTGCTTCCACAATTGTATCAAAAGAAATCGGCCCAGATACGATCGCACTTAACACCTTAGCCAATTCCGGCTCCAACGGTGGCCCTTGCTTCTCAACCGTCGGATTTGGAGGAAATAGCGACAACTGCTCGGCATTATCCAATTTTGGCATAGCTCCGAGCATTTCCAACAACCTGTCTTCGCTTAAAAGTCGATCGCTATTTGGCAAAATCGGATGAGCACCTTTACTCAGCAATTCCAAACAACCAAAAGAACGCTCATCATCCAATCTGCCCGTCAAAACATACACATCCCGGCAAAAATCATTCGCTTGATAAGCCGTAATTAAAGCACCAGATTTATGCGGAGCTTCTATCACGATTGTAGCGCGACTTAAGCCAGCAATTATGCGATTTCGGCGCGGAAAATTAGTTTTATTCGGTTGAGTACCCGCTGGATATTCGCTAATTACCAATCCCTGCTGCAAAATGCGATCACACAACCTCTCATTTTGTTTAGGATATACAATATCTACTCCCGTCCCCACCACTGCAAACGTCCTTCCTCCCGCCTCCAAACAGCCTGTATGAGCCTCTGTATCAATGCCCGCAGCCAATCCGGAAACCACAGTAAAACCGTTTCTAGCCAAAGCCGTACTAATTTTGCGAGTCCACCTTCTGCCGTATTCCGAAGGGCTGCGAGTACCAACAATTGCCACCGTTGGCGTAATTCCTTGATTCTCTTTTACATCAACTAAACCACGATAATACAACACTGGCGGCGGATTGGGAATTTCCAATAATAAGCGGGGATAATCTGGATCTGCGGGCGTCCAAAAACAGGGATTTTTTATAAGATGTTTTTCGATAAATTCTTCAGGATTGAGTTTAGTGCGTTCTTGCACAACGGTTTCAATTATCTGCTTGCCGAACCCTTCGATTCGCATAAAATCTACTGATTTTGCCGTCCAAGCTTCTGCCAAACTATTAAAATGTTGGTGCAATCTTTGCAACAAAATCGGCCCGATACCGTTAATTTGTGACCATGCTAACCAGTAAGCGCGTTCTTCTAACAACGAGTTGCCCTCAACTTATCTGAGAACTATTTTATCATTTTTGGTGGAATTATGGTAGGGAAATGGCACTGCCGTTTCCTGTATTTCCACAGGTGCCAGAGTAGGGAAATGGCACTGCCGTTTCCTGTATTTCCACAGATTTAAAAGGGCTATATAAATTTTGTTTTACGAACCGCGAAGGGAATTAAGAGGGAGGTTGACAATTACTGGCTAAGCTTTCCAATCAACGAAACGGGCATAAATATAAGCAATAATTTCTCCGATTACTGTCCGAAAACCTTCGCTCGATTTCCACCATTCTTGTGGGTTGTAATCTTCGGTTTCCGCCGCAATAATCCCGACTTTAATCTCAGGATTCAGCACTTCTTTAAATACAAGCCAACTTCTGCGGGCGTGAGGGCCAAAGGAATAAAGATTAATTGAGTTAACTTTTAAACCTGAAGTAGAAAACCAATCCCGAAGTGCGATCGCAGAAGCAGCAGTGCGGTGTTTCAAAACATTCGCCGCTGGTACTGCTACTAATTTGTTTTTATCAAATCCTAGCACAATAAAAGTCGCGGCAGTCAGTTCAGCATAATTTTTATATTCAGCGAGATAGTAGCCTTTACTTAAAGGAATTCCTGTGGTAATTAATTGGCTGTATTCACCTTTTTTAAATTCCGCGATCGCACTTTCGATCGCATAATCGGGCAACCAGCCTTCGACAACCAATATATCTGCTTTAATCGGCGCATTTACCGCCAAAAATGGATGGATATTTGTGATAATTAAGAGCATTGCAATTATTAATCCCATCAGAGCAATTACCCAGCCTTCCCTGGTAACTGCCCACATTTCTCGGCGGTGAATTAGACTAATTTTGATTTTGAGTTTTCGCAGTCTGGCAAAATTCATATATAGCAATCCTCGCATCATTTGTGAATTTCTTACTCCTTCCCCTTGGGTTCGGGGAGGGCTGGGGTGGGGTAAAAATTTTACGACTCGTGCAAGGATTGCTATAGCAGATATTTAAGCAAGAAGGAAGAAGGAAGAAAGCTCTTCTTTCGTCTTTTCGTCTTCTATACTATTGGTGTTTCAGGTACTCAAAAACGCTTTTATCCCCAATATCCTGCGGCATCGGTTGAAAAAACTTACGCACAGCAAATATGATAAACAAAGCGGCCCAAATAGCCAGCAAAAATTGCTCATTTTCGGCTGACAAAAAGCCGAAAATATGTCCTAAAATTAAGAGAGGAACTCCAGGAGTCAAAAACTTTGTTTCTAGGCGGTTGAAGCAGAAAGCTTCTTTAAAATAAATCCCATTTAAGGCGGCAAAAGTAAAGCCAATTCCCCACAAGGTGGTGGGATGTTCGTACACTGCTAAAGCTAGAGGTTGGCTGCTTTGTACGGCGACAAACAATGCTGCCGCGCCGCCGATCGCCCAAAACACCTGTAGTGTTCGGTGTAGCGCAATCATGTAAATGTGAATAGTTGCCAAGCTGACGCCTAAAGCTATCCAGAAACAAGCAAAAACAGGCGTTACAGCTTGGATTGCAATCGGGTTGTCGCCCTGTTGCAACACCAGAGTAGTGCCGATCGCAAAACACAGCGCCGCCACCCCCAATCCGGCGCGGTAAATCAACACTCCCGTGCGATCGTTTTGAGTAATCGTAAACTCGCCGAATTGTCCTTGATAGACTGGCGATTCATCAGGCGATTTCAGTAGTTGCATTACACCTTCCTCCTATTAGACACGAATGTACTTCTGCCAAGATATACTTTATTGATAAACCGATCCAGCGAGACCGAGCGATGCCTAAATTTAACAAGCCTAAACTTAACCAGCCTAAAGTTAACCAATCTAAAGTGGACGATCGCCCCGATCAAAGCAAATCCCTTCCTTCGCAATCCGAACTTCCTCCAGTTCAGCTTGATGAAACCATTGTAGCAGGCAGAAGACCGAAACCGGTCAACGACTTCCAGCACCTGCTGGAGGAATTATCCGAATTGAGATCGGGGTTCCATCCAGAAATGTTAGCGCATATCGACAAAAATCTCCCCTTTAATACCAAGCAATTTGAAACTAAACTCAGCAAAATTTTGGCTTCTAAAAATATTGATTGTACTCTGAAAAATTCCGTCAAATATCTAGATTACCTCAAGGAAAATATTCAACTCCCCTGCCACGTTACCGGCATAGAAGAGTTTGAATGGGAAGAAGAATATACAATGGGTTCTGGTAGCAAAAAAGAATATGCAAGACTCAAAAAAACTCAACCTTCTTATACTGATAGATTCACAATTAATCGGTTAGATGATTTTGTGATTCAGGAAGAAGGCATATTTGTGGAAGTGCAGCGCGTCGGCGATAGCCAAAAGTTTATGTTGCCTTTATTCGAGTTAGAATCAGTTGATGTAATCTCCCGGAACAATCAGTTGTTAGATGATTATGCCGTGTGGTTTCTCAATTATTAAGGAACAGTGGAAAAGTGGAAAAGTGGGGGAGGGGAAGAATGGGAGAAGGGGAGAGTAGGGGATGAGAAAAACCTTCCCTCTTCCCTCTTCCTTCTTCCTTCTTCCTTCTTAATTAAATGGAAGCTGCAAAGTGCGATCGCGAAACCAAAGCCAAAGCTTCAACCAAACTGCGAACAGCCGCAATCATCGCCACTTCGCTATTAAGTTGGCTAACAGCAGAACCGACACCAACACCCGCAGCACCGGCTCCAATAGCGAGGGGTGCGGTGACGCTGGAGATGCCGGAAGCGCAGAGTACGGGGACTGATACGGCGCGGGAAATTTCAAAGGCTGCCGCCAAAGTAGGCGCTGCTTTTTCAATTAATCCCAATGTGCCGGCGTGAATTGGTTGGGCGCTGGTGCCACCTTCGGTTTGAATGATATTAGCCCCAGCTTTGACTAATTCAATTGCTAATTGCACTTGTTTGTCGAGTGCCAAAATGTGGGGAACTGTTACAGAAAGGGTGATGTTTGGAAATAGCGATCGAGTTTCGCGAGTCAACTGCAAAACTTCCTCAGCTTCAAAGCGGCGGCCTACTGCGTAGAAAGCATCAAAGTTGCCAATTTCAATCAAATCAGCGCCAGCTTCTACCGCAGCCACAAACTTTTCCGGTTCCACAGCCGATACACAAATTGGCAAATTTGTCAACTCTTTTGCCATCAATACCAAATCTCGATCGGCAGCAATATCGACAAACGAAGCACCGCCAAGATCCGCTGCTTTGACGACAGCCGCAACGTTCGCGGCATCAAAATTATTTAAACCGCTGATAATTTTCAGGGCGCGACCTTGCTCAAATGCGCGCTGCAATTTAGAATTTACACTCATCGTTAGTTTTCCAATTCAAAAAATTTCTTAGACTCATTTTGACACAAATTTAGAACAAATTTTAATTTTTAATTCTTAATAGCGGTTAGGTGCAACCTAAGCACCCTAAATAGGTCGATTATGCCTCCAGGACTATATTTTTGATTTTTATAGCAACCGCCAAGACAGTTAGAACGTTCTTAATTGGTGCAACTATTGTTGTGACTGCATTTCCACATCGATCTTCTTCCCTCTTCATTCTTCCCTCTTCCTGACATCCGTTACATCCGTTACACAATCCGTTGCCGAACTTCCCGGCTGGCGAAATTTGTGTACATCTTTGATAACTTGTGCCCAGCCGTCAGAGAGAGATTCCAGAATCCGAGATCCCTTTTCTTTCGTCGCCGCCGTCGCATCGCCCAACACACCACTTTCAGTCAACTCTCGCGTCAGCCAAGCAAAAGGCAAATTTCCTTCCATACTCAGCAAACTGTCGATCGGCAAATTTTTCGGATATTCAGTAACAGCCAGTTCCATTTTCACCTGCGACGGCAAAATTGACAACATCAAACTCGTTTCTGCATCACCCGCGTGAATCCCAAACTGCAACTCTTTCGCAGTTAATAATTCAGCAGCTACATTCGGAACCCGCCAAACAAACAGTGGAAAAACCGAAAAATCCTGATATTTTTGATGAATATCCCGAGCCGCAATTTCCACCACCTGCGGCTGTCCGCCGTGACCATTCATTAACACTAATTTCCGAAATCCTGCCCGGTAAATACTGTCAGCAATTTCGCCGATTACTGCTAAAAGTGTCTGAGCACTGAGCATAATTGTACCGGGAAAATGGCAGTGTTCGTTTGACTTGCCGTAGTACAAAGGCGGCAAAGCATAAGCGGGAATATTTGCCTCTAACTTTGCCAGCGCTTTGCCTGTCACCGCCGCACTAATTGCCGCATCTACAATTAAAGGCAAATGAGGGCCGTGTTGTTCGATCGCACCTAGCGGCTGAATTATAACTGTATTTTCCTTATCCGGCATAGAGTGAATTTCTGTCCAAGTTAGATAGGGAAAAAAGCGTGATTCGGGAATAAAGTTGTGCATATTGTGGTGGCAAGAGCATAGGCAACCAAGACCATCAACTAGCCTAAAAACTAAAAAGTAATTTCCCCGACATATCACATCTTCTGTCTGTCGGTAGATTATATAATATAACAGATGCTTTAAAAGCGCGCTGATATACGCTCGCCAGCTCATACCGAAAGACGTAGAGACGACTAATTGATGGAAGCTTGGCAAACCCCACAAACTAATTTAACCGACATTCCGATCGCCGAGGAACTGTCGCGCCGCACCCCTCGCTCGCACGATCTCAAAGCTGAAAACCTAGCGCTGCAAACGCTGGCGAGACAACTGGCAGCCTCCCCCCGCACGCTGCTCAAAACGCTGGTTGCGATCGCTCAAGATTTGTGCGGCGCAGGCAGCGTCGGAGTCTGCTTGCTAGAAGAAAATGCCACATCAAAACAAATCTTTCGGTGGGTGGCATTGGCGGGCGCGTGGGAAGTCGCAGAACACAGAAATATACCGGGCACATTGTGTTTGTCCGGAGCAGGTCTCGATCGCCAAACTCCACAGCTTTACTTCGCTCCAGAAAAATATTTTACCGACTTGCAGCAACTAGAAAGGCAGATCGCCGAAGCGTTAGTTGTGCCGCTACAAGCAGAAAATCAATCGCTGGGGGCAATATGGATTGTATCTCACGATGCCGATCGCGAATTCGATGCCGAAGACTTGCGGATCGCGATCGCCCTAGCAGACTTTGCCGTTGCCGCCGTACAAATCGATCGCGCCCATCGAACCAAAGAAGCTTTGTTCGATCACGAAGAACGCTGGCAGCTAGCCTTGCAGGGAAACAATGACGGCATTTGGGATCAGAACCTGCAAACAAATTGCCATTTCCTGAGCGATCGCGGTTTAGAGATTTTGGAACGTCGGCCCGAAGAAGTCAAGAACTTCAGCCAATTTTTGAGCTACATTCATCCCGATGATTTGGAGATAATGCAAAGCAATTGGCAGCAGCACTTAAATCGAGAAACCTCACATTACTGCTGCGAGTACCGCATTCGCTGTTTTGACGGGCGCTACAAATGGATTTTAGCCAGAGGGCGAGCAATTTGGGACGAGTCAGGCAATCCCTTGCGGGCCGTGGGCTCCCTCACAGATATCACCGATCGCAAACAAACTGAAATTGCCTTAAAACAAAGCGAAGAACGTTTGAGCGTCGCCATCGAAGGCTCAGGCATGGCAACCTGGGATTTTGACGTGCGAACAAATCGAGTAATTTGGTCGGCGACCCATTTCACCATTTTGGGCTGCGAACCGGTACCAGGCGGCGAAGCAAGCGCGGCTGTGTGGCAAAACTGCGTGCATCCAGACGACTTAGAGCAAGTCATGCAAGCAGCTAAAACAGCTCGGCAAACAGGATCACTTTACTCCCCCGAATACCGGATCATCAGGGCAGACAACGGAGAAATCCGTTGGTTGAGCGCGTTCGGACGCTATCTCTACGACACCGCAGGCGAAGCAGTGCGGTTTATCGGAGTATTATTTGATGCTACCGATCGCAAAAATGCCGAACACGCCTTGCAAAAGAGCGAGCAAACCGTGCGCCGTCAACTTCTAGAGATAGAGTGGCTCTATCAAACAACGCCCGTGGGTTTGGCAGTTTTAGACACAGATTTGCGGTACGTGCGGCTCAACCAGGGGTTGGCCCAAATCAACGGCTTGCCCGTCGAAATGCACATCGGCCGCACCCTACGCGAAATTGTCCCCGACTTGGCAGACACAGCCGAACCTGTGTTGAGCCGCATTCTCGAAACCGGAGAACCAAAGCGAAATTTTGAAATCAGCGGTGAAACCAAAGCTCAACCCGGTGTTGTTCGCACTTGGCTGCTAAATTGGTTGCCGCTCAAAGACACGGGCGGGGAGATTGTCGGAATTAATGTCGTGGTGCAGGAAATTACCGATCGCAAAATGGCCGAACTCGCCTTGCAAGAAAGCAATAACCGCTTTGAGTTAGCTACAAGGGCGATCGACGGCATCCTGTTTGAGTGGGATTTGGCAGCTAATTCAGTTTACCGTTCCGAGGGACTGCACTCTCTCGTCGGTGTCCGCCCAGAGGACGCACCCGCCACACCAGAGTGGTGGAGAGAACGCATCCATCCCCAAGATTTGGCGCGCCTCCAGTCCACGCGGGAATCAATCTTGACTGCTGGCGATCGCTACCAAGGCGAGTACCGAGTCCGGCACGAAGACGGGCGCTGGATCGATGTTTGGGAGCGCGGCTGTTCGATCCGCAACCAGCAAGGTGAACTGACCAAAATAGTCGGCTTCACCAGCGACATTACCAAGCGAAAACAAACAGAAGAAGCACTGCGCGATCGTGAAACCCACCTGCAGTTGATTCTCGACAGCGCCAAAGACTACGCCATCTTCACCCTCGACACCGACGGACACTTTACCAGTTGGAACGCAGGCGCCGAGAGAGTGCTGGGCTATTCCGAAGCTGAAATCGTCGGGCAGCACGGACGAATCATCTTCACCCCAGAAGACTCTGCTTCCCGAATGCCCGAAGCAGAAATGCACACCGCCCTGACTCAGGGAAAAGGAAAAAACGAACGCTGGCACCTCCGCAAAGATGGCAGCCGCTTTTGGGGCAGCGGGCTGGTGATGCCCCTGCGCGACGCAGCCGGCGAGGTGCAAGGTTTCCTGAAAATCATGCAGGACAAAACCGAGCGCCAGCAAATAGAAGAAGCACTGCGGCAAAGCGAAAATCGCTACCGCACCCTCGCCGATGCCGTCCCGCAATTAATGTGGATCAACACCGCCGACGGCAGGTTAGAGTTTTGCAACGAGCACTGGAAAAGCTACACGGGCATGAGGCCAGCAGAATTTCCGCTGGCTGCACCGGTGCTGCAATTATTTCATCCTGACGATCTGCCAACAGTTGTCGCCACGCGCACCAAGGCGATAGAAACAGGGGAATCCTACGAATTTGAGTGTCGGGTACGCAGGTTTGACAGCACCTACCGCTGGCATCTAGCACGGCTAGTTCCCATCAAAGACAGGAGGGGACAGGTGGTGCAATGGGCCGGGATCGGCATTGATATTGACGATCGCAAACGAGCAGAAGAAAGCTTAGCAGAAAGCGATCGCCGCTTCCGCTTCCTGGCTGAGTCGTTGCCCCACCTGATTTGGAACGTAGATTCCGCCGGGGAAACTCGCTTTACCAATCAACAAAAGTGGTCGGAATATCTGGGGATGTCTTACGAGGAAGCAGCTCAAAATAATTGGGAGTCCGTGATGCCACCGTCCGATGTGGCACAAGCTTTTGCCCGCTGGGAAGAATGTCGAATCACCGGAGAAGTTTATCAACTTGAGCTGCGCCTGCGGCGGGCAGCAGATCAAATGGAACGCTGGCATTTGTCCCGGGCCATCCCCATTCGCGACGCAGGGGGCGAAATTGTCGAGTGGATCGGCTCGAATACCGATATTCACGATCGCAAACAAGCCCAACTCAATGAGCAGTTTCTCTCCGATCTCGAACTCCGCTTGCGCCAGTGTTCCAACCCCGCAGAAATGTTGTGGGAAGCCATGAATAGTCTGGGAGAGTATTTACAGGTCGATCGCTGCATTTGGCACGAAATCGATTTAGAAGCCGATCGGGCAATTGTCGAGCAAGACTGGCACCAGTCCGACCTTGCCAGCACGGTCGGCATCTATAAAATCTCAGACTTTAAGATGCCAGAACTTAAAGCTCTCTCTATCGCAGGTCAAACAGTTGTCATCTCAGATATCGCTAATCACCCCCATACAGCGAATTTGGTCGATAACTACGGTGCCGTGTCCATTCGCGCTTTAGTCGATGTTCCCTGCCTTCAGGAAGGGCGCTGGGTGGCTCTTTTGTTGGTGGCATCAAAGGCTGTGCGGCACTGGCGGGCCGATGAAGTTTCGCTGATGCAAGAAGTGGTGGCTCGCCTCTGGACGGTAATTCTGCACGCGCGAGCCCTGCAGGAGCTGCACGAAAGCGAGGCTCGGTTCCGCGCTCTAGCTGACAACATCGCTCAGTTAGCCTGGATGACAGATGCTGCTGGGGGGATTTTCTGGTACAACCAGCGCTGGTTTGACTACACGGGCACAACCCTAGAGGAAATGCAGGGCTGGGGCTGGCAGCGGGTGCACCACCCGGAACACGTCGATCGCGTTGTCGCAAAATTTAGGCGCTGCATTGAAACAGGCCAAGCCTGGGAAGATACTTTCCCCTTGCGCGGCAAAGACGGCTCGTACCGCTGGTTTCTCTCCCGCGCCGTGCCGATTCGCGACGAGCAAAACAAGCTGCTGCGCTGGTGTGGCACCAACACTGACATTACCGATCGAAAACTTGCAGAAGCGGAACGGGAACGCCTTCTAGCGCGGGAAAAGGCAGCGCGGCAAGAAGCAGAACAGGCTAACCGCGTCAAAGACGAATTTTTGGCTGTTTTGTCCCACGAATTGCGGACTCCCTTAAACCCGATTTTGGGCTGGGCGAAGCTGCTTCAATCGAACCTTCTGACACCCCAAAAGCAACGTTATGCCTTAGAGACGATCGAGCGCAACGCCAAACTGCAAACCCAGCTTATCGAAGATTTGCTCGACGTGTCGGGGATTCTGCAAGGCAAGGTCAGCTTGAATATTGCACCTGTGGATTTAGCCTGGGTCATCGGCGCTGCTATTGAAACGGTCCGTCTGGCGGCGGAAGTCAAGTCGATTCCAATCAGCACTCAATTTGCACTGAATCTCGGCTCGGTTTTGGGCGATGCGGGCCGACTTCAGCAGGTAGTCTGGAATTTGCTGTCAAATGCCGTCAAGTTCACCCCGCCGGGAGGCAAAATTGATGTCGTTCTCGATCGGGTTGACACGAACGCCCAAATTACTGTAAGTGATACTGGAAAAGGTATCGAACCAGATTTTCTGCCCTATGTCTTCGACTACTTCCGGCAAGCTGACAGCACGATGACGCGCAAGTTTGGCGGATTGGGTTTAGGATTGGCGATCGTCCGCCATCTCGTCGAACTCCACGGCGGCACGGTGAAATGCGACAGTGCCGGCGAAGGAAAAGGCGCAACCTTGACCGTCTGGATACCTCTGATGCCCGTGCAACCTCAGACAAGTTCTGCGGGAACTACGCCACCGGAGGAATCCTTCGATTTGAGTGGTATCAGGGTGTTAGCGGTGGATGATGATGCCGATGCGCGAGATTTGGTGGTTTTTCTGCTTGAGGAGTGTGGGGCAAGTGTTACAGCAGTTGCTAACGCCGCCGATGCCTTGGCGGTTTTAACCCAGTCTGTTCCTGATTTGCTGTTGAGCGATATTGGAATGCCCGACACCGACGGTTATATGTTGCTGCGGCAGGTTCGGGCTCGGGCGCCAGAGAAAGGGGGACTGGTTCCGGCGATCGCCCTCACCGCTTATGCTGGAGAAATGGACTATCAACAGGCGCTGGCTGCAGGGTTCCAGCGGCATCTTTCTAAGCCTTTAGACCCCGAGAAGTTGGTGCAGGCGATTTGGGATTTGCTCGATCGATCGGGCCCAAACATTGTTTAAGGTCTTTTTGTGTCTCAAAAGTCTTTATTTAATGAACCGCGAAGACGCAAAGAACGCGAAGGAAGAAGGGAAGAAGAAAGGAAGATGTTAGTAATGTCAAGTCCGGTTATGTCTGAAATATTGCACCATTCTCAATAAGGATTTTATTGACTCGCTAGGAGCAACGGCCCACAAGAAAATTCATCTGTTGTGGCACAGGGCGGAAAGCCTGTTCATGAAAATGGTGCAATATGTCAGATGTAACTACTTTTATCGTGGTTCGAGCGGGCATCCTCTCAAACAAAAAAACCCCGCCAAGGGAGGTTTTTTGATCATTATTGGTGCTGATCGGACAGGTTAAAACATCCTGTCCCTGCATCATGCCCACAGCCCTAAGACTCTATTCTTAGCGGTAGTCGGTGCGAACGGCGGGGTCACGGTCACGATCTGCGGTTGTAGTAGTGTAGCGGACATTTTCTTCGCGTTTTTTGGGAATCAAACCTAACAAACCGGACAAGCCGAGCAAGCCCAACCATCCCCAATCAAAGTCGCGATCGTTATCAGCACTGTAGACATCGGAGCGAGGACTTGTGGTGGTGGTAGTGCTGTTAGTACCGCTCGTAGTACCGCCAGTTGTACCTGTCTGAGCTGAAGCAGGGAGATGAGCTGGTGCTAGGGCTAAACCAGCAGCTATAATACCTGCACCGATTGCTTTGGATAAATCAGAACGTTTCATAATTCAAATGCTCTCTGTTGGGAAAAATCTTTAACTATTAAAACTATATCGATTGGCTTTTAAAGTTAAATCCACCTCTAGCAGTAAAGATTGTTATGTTCCACGTATAACTACAGATTGATATCCAATTTTTAGCAGGCGCACAAAATTAAAGATTGCTCGCGGAGGCACTCCGGCACTAGAAATCGCGGGTCTGACACCTCACTCGGTTGTGAGGCACTCCGGCACTCCCGACCACAGACAAGGTGTTGTTGACAAAAAAAGGTAAACTCAGATATTGCACAGACAACTGTTGGAACTCGATCGACGGAGATCAAAACTTTTGGGTATAGAGTTACGCAGCTACGTATTTCTAGACAACTTGCAGCCGCAGCACGCAGCATACATTGGCACAATCGCCGCCGGATTCTTGCCGCTGCCTGGGGATGCGTCGCTGTGGATAGAAATCTCGCCCGGTATCGAAATTAACCGAATTACCGATGTCGCCCTCAAATCTGCCTCCGTACGCCCCGGAGTCCAGATAGTCGAACGCTTGTACGGCCTTCTGGAAGTACACTCAAGTCAGCAGGGGGAAACGCGGGCCGCAGGCAAAGCAATTCTAGAATTCATGGGAGTCCGCAGAGAAGAAGGTATCAAACCGCGAGTGATTTCCAGTCAAATTATTCGCAACATTGACCCCCACCAAACACAATTAATCAACCGCACCCGCCGCGGACAGTTGCTGCTGGCGGGACAAACGCTTTACGTCTTAGAAGTAGAACCGGCAGCCTATGCAGCGCTGGCGGCCAATGAAGCAGAAAAAGGCGCATCTATTAACATCTTAGAGGTTCAGGCTGTCGGTAGTTTCGGACGGCTTTACCTCGGCGGCGCAGAACGAGATATTATAGCAGGTTCCCAGGCAGCAATTGCGGCGGTGGAAAGCGTGACGGGTCGAGAAAATCCAGCAATTTTTGGCCGCAAGGAATAGCCGTTAAAGGAGATGTAATTATGGCAAACGCACAGCATTTAGCGCTGTTAAAAAAAGGTGCAGTTACTTGGATTGAATGGAGAAGTCTCAACCCAAATCTAGAACCGGATCTGGGCGAAGCTAACCTCGCCGAAGCAAATTTCCGAGGTGCTGATCTTGGGCGATCGAACCTTTTTAAAACCGATTTGTTTAAGGCTAAATTAATTGCCGCAAACCTCGCTGAATCCAACCTTAGTTTAGCAAATCTTGCCGGAGCGCAACTGCTCGAAGCTAATTTAATTAAAGCTAATTTAACGGGTACAAACCTCCGAGCGGCCGACATGAAGGGAGCTGATTTGAGCGGTGCTAATTTAATTGGGGCTGACCTCACCGCTGCCAATCTCCAACAAACCGATTTCGGAGATGCGAATTTAATCGGTGCGGTGATGTCGCAAGTTAATGCGATGGGTGCCAACCTCAACTTTGCCAATCTCAGTCAAGCCAATCTCAGTCAAGCCGAATTGATTGAAGCACATTGCTATGGAGCCAATTTCTCTAAGGCTAACCTCGGGGAAGCTCACTTCACTGGAGCATATCTTTTCAGGGCAACTCTCTGTTTTGCGGAGTTGATCGCTGCCGATTTCCGGTGGGCAAACCTTGGCAAAGCTGATTTGACAGGGGCTAATTTGACCGGGGCAAATCTCAGGGGAGCGAACTTGGCGGGAGCTAATCTGGGCGAAGCTATTTTGAAAGGAACAATCATGCCTGACGGCAGCATGGTTTCATAAATGTTGGATAATATTTGGTCCTGTAAAATAACCGCGATAGTTTAAAAAAAGCCAGTTGCGCGTTTACCGAAAGGATTGCCAAAATATGAGCTTTTGGGGCGGGTCGAGGCTTTCTCTCTAATACAAATCCGAGATTGAGTAAACCCGCCTCGGCTCAAAACTCGCAACTGTCGATCGATTAATTTTTGCGGGTCGGTGATACTTGATAAAGTCCTCTGACGGGACCTTGATCTGGCTGTGAATTTTCCTGCTGTGCTGGAAGTGTAAACTGATCTTGGAGTCCGGGGGGAGTGGCGAAACAGCCACTGGGCTGAGGTGCTAGCTGACAAGCTGGAGGCAGTGCCATGACTGAGGAATCGAAGGGATTGACGGCATCTGGGACGCGGAGAATCGGATCGCTGGAAACTTGCCGCTGCATTACTCGTCGGTAGAAGCCGTTGACGCGACTGGCATCCCGCTCAATTTCTTTTTCGGGAAAGGCAACGACGCCGCTGGGGGAACCGATGCCTAAATAGTCGCCCAAGTAACCTTGCAAACTGACGTTGTGGTAAAAGTCTCCTGAAGCTTGAAAAAATTGTCGGTTGAAGTCGTCGGCAATTGGGTGAAATCGCTCTGTTTGTGCTTGAGCTGGCTTGACGTATGCCGTGGCGGCAGAGGCGACAGCGAGAATCAACGCGCCGCTCAGGCTTTTTAACTTTTGACTCATATATTTGGGCCTCCTTAATTAATTCCGATTCCAATATAAACTGATTATCGACGGATTATTTGTGTTTTTTACACGGTGTGAGTTATGAATGCTGCGGATTTAAAGGTGTTGCGCGATCGACTTCTAGATTTGTTGTGCGAGTTTGCCTATCGTGAAGGCGACTTTGTACTGTCTTCGGGGCAGAAAAGTTCTTATTACATTAACTGCAAACCTGTGACGCTGCACGCTGAAGGTGCTTTGGCAACGGGACGTTTGCTGTTGTCCATGCTGTCGTCGGATGTGCAAGCTGTGGGCGGTTTGACTTTGGGCGCTGATCCGATTGTAACTGCGGTGAGTGTGGTTTCGGCTCTGGAAGGTCGATCGATTCCGGCGCTAATTGTCAGAAAGGAGACGAAGGGACACGGGACAATGGCGTATATTGAGGGGCCACTGTTGCCAGAGGGGACGAATGTGGCGGTTTTGGAGGATGTGGTGACGACGGGTAAGTCGGCGATGCAGGCGGTGGAACGGTTGCGGGGTGCGGGTTATAAAGTCGATCGCGTGTTGTCGCTGATTGACAGAGAGCAAGGTGGTGCGGAGTTTTATCGTTCTGTTGGATTGGACTTTGAAACAGTTTTTACGATTAATGATCTTCAAAAGTGGATGGCTAGCAAAAAATAGGGAAAAGTGCGATCGAACTGACCGAAGATCACCTTTTTCATGAACAGGCTTTCGGGCCTCTTCCACAAGAGTTTTCAAGATGTTTTTTTCTCGTTACCAGGCAGAGCCTGGTAATGAATATCTAGAGGCTCTTCCTCCATTTGAAGTGAGGAAATCGGTGTTTTATTGGGTGGGATTAGAAACTAGGCCCGCTCTAATTTTATCAAAATCAGCTCAGGTACTTGCAGCCCAATGGAAAATCAAGTTTTCTGTGCTAAACAAGCGCAAGCTTTCAGGTTCAGAATCTATACCAATCGGCTAATTTTAGCAGAGGGAACTTATAACCTGAGTGATAGATTAACTAGAGAAGACTGTTTTAAGATGTGAGATGACCTGGCGCAAGGAGAAGCAGTAATGATTTTACCTGCATCTATTAAACAGAAATGGAAACTACTGGCAACAGCCTTTATTTGTCCTCTGACACTAATTGGTGTTGGCATTCAGCAACAACCGCTTCAAGCACAACAAAATCCATCTAAGACGAATGTTGCTGCTTTGCCAGATGGTATTTACCTGTACGGAGATTCGCCACAGCCCAACCAAGTTCTTCAAAACTATATTGTGTTTCAACGCCAGAACGATCGCGTAGTTGGTGCAATCTACGCGCCGCGATCGGACTTTGCGTGTTTCACTGGTAAAATTCAGGGAAATACACTGTCCGGGAAGGCAATCTCGGCCGGAAAAATTCAAGCAGTTGAAGTCAATACTCAGCTAACCAATCTGCATTCTATTCGCACAATTAGCTCAAACGATCGGCGGATTCTTTCAACGTGCCAACAGACAGCGCGAGCTAACATATCCAGGTAAATCTTTTACTTAGCTCAAGTGCTGCATTAGGCTGGCGGTGCGTTACACTGCGTTAACGCACCCTACGAATTGAAAATTTCTGCTTACCAGGATTTGCCTGGTAATAAATATCTAGAGGCTATGCCTCGATTGAAAAATAGTACAAAATATGAGCTTTTACCCCCAACTTAATGGCCCTGAAAAAAATCCGTTTTATTGACTTATTCTCAGGAATAGGCGGCATGAAATGAGCGTTTGAATCCGCCGCTCGTTCCCTGAATCTGAAAACGGAATGCCTCTTAAGCAGCGAAATCAATCCCGACGCTCAGTTAGTTTACCAGGAGAGGGTAGGCAGCTAATTGACTATGGCGGTGGCAATTCTCTTCATTCTTGGGAACTGGGTTTGCGAGGCGAGTTGAGTGTAGACGAAATTGAGTTTATGAAAACTTTTATCTTGACAAGTTTAAATAAAGAATTTGGGCAAGACCCAGATGGCAAGCTATTAACTAAAGAGCAAATAGCTACTTTTTTTGCTCGTGCCAATATCGATAAAATTTTGAATTCCTTGATCACAAAAAAGTACCTGCAAGGGAACAGCGCAATTCTCCTTTTCGGAAACTCCTTTTAATATAACCTTAACTAAGGTGTTCCATCAGCACCATATTTTTGGGCGAGCAGGATGCCCGCCCCACAAGAAACGAAACAGCTTTACGATTAAGTAAGGTGGACAATGCCCACCCTACGAATTAATCCAATTAGCTTTGGGCTACAGGTTCCTTAGCCAAAAACTTTTCTAATTCCGTCAAAGCATCGGCATCAACCTTAGTCTGCATCGGACAGAATTTAGGGCCGCACATCGAACAGAATTCAGCAGTTTTGTAGATATCCGCCGGCAAAGTTTCGTCGTGATATTCCTTTGCGCGTTCTGGATCTAATGACAGCTCAAATTGACGGTTCCAATCGAAATTGTAACGCGCTTTCGAGAGTTCATCATCGCGATCGCGCGCACCCGGACGGCCCCGTGCAATATCTGCAGCGTGAGCCGCGATTTTGTAAGCAATCAGCCCGTTTCGGACATCCTCAGCATTCGGCAATCCTAAGTGTTCCTTCGGTGTCACGTAACACAGCATTGCAGTACCGTACCAACCAGCCATCGCGGCCCCAATTGCTGAGGTAATGTGGTCGTATCCAGGCGCAATATCTGTCACCAACGGCCCCAAAACATAGAAGGGTGCTTCGGAACACTCCTCCATTTGTTTCTTGACATTAAACTCAATTTGATCCATCGGAACGTGGCCCGGGCCTTCCACCATTACCTGCACGTCATGTTCCCAAGCTTTGCGAGTTAATTGTCCCAAAGTTTTGAGCTCAGCTAATTGAGCTTCATCCGACGCATCGTGAGTGCAACCGGGGCGGAGGGAATCTCCCAAACTAAACGAAACATCGTATTTTTTGAAGATTTCAATGATGTCGTTAAAGTGAGTGTAGAGGGGATTTTGTTTGTGGTGATGCAGCATCCACCTGGCCAAAATGCCACCGCCGCGAGAGACGATTCCAGTTAGTCTATTTTTTACCAACGGCAAATGCTCAATCAAAATTCCGGCGTGAATTGTTTGGTAATCAACACCTTGTTGAGCGTGTTTGTCAATGATGTGAAGAAAGTCATTCGGCGTCAGACTTTCCATATTACCGTGAACGCTTTCTAGTGCTTGGTAAATTGGTACAGTACCGATCGGTACCGGTGAAGCTTTGATAATTGTAGTACGAATTTCATCCAAATTCCCGCCGCCGGTGGACAAGTCCATCACGGTATCAGCGCCGTATTTCACTGCTAGTTTAAGCTTGTCAACTTCTTCTTCCATATTGGAAGAGTTGGGAGATGCACCGATATTAGCATTGACTTTGCATTTAGAGGCAATGCCGATCGCCATCGGTTCCAAATTCGGGTGATTGATGTTAGCGGGAATAATCATCCGTCCCCGCGCTACTTCGGCGCGGATAAGTTCTGGCGGGAGATTTTCTCGCTTAGCAACAAAGTGCATTTCCTCAGTAATTACACCTTGGCGGGCGTAGTGCATTTGAGATACATTGCTCTGGCCCTGACGCTTAGCGATCCATTCGGTACGCATATTTAATTTCCTTGATAAACAGCTTCCCTCCGCTGGTATTACCCAGACTCAGGTTCTAAGGGTGTTTTCTCAGCCCGGATATTCGGGCACCCCTAGCTAAGCTGTTGATTGTATCACCGATTTCTGGGTGCGACGGCAGCAAGTAAGGAAATCTTAATATTGAGAGATAGATGAGGGGAGCGAGCGCCCTTTTGGGGCTTCTGATATTTCTGCTGTTTAAAAAGTACACGCGAGCGAAGCTATCCCGAAGGGAATCGCACCCCATTTAACAACCTAAAAACAATCACACCTCATCAGGATTAATCCCCATTTCGCGCAATTTTGCTGCTAGGCGATCGGCCCGTTGTTTTTCTTCTTCAGCGCGAAGGTATTCTTGTCCAGCGCGAAGGCATTCTCGTTCCGCCCGCAGGCTTTCTTGTTGAGCACGTTCCTCCCCAATTAACAACAAATTCCCTTCACTATCCCACCAGCGCAACCAAGGCAAATTCATCTCATCATATTCACCTTGCCAAATTCCCAACTCAACTCCAAGCTGAGGAATCGGATAGTGACCTCGCTCATTTGCACTCATTAGCTGATAGCGATTATCCTCTAAATGATACATTTCTACAGAAGCTTTTTTCACTTCATAAATGCCGTAGTAAGGCACGCGAATCGCCTGTTCGTAAACCCAAAATTTGCCCACCTTTTGTTCTTCCGCTTGACCTGGTTAGGGCGGCGGCGTTCTATCTCGCTCTTCTGCACCATTGCCCGACACAAATTCCAGTACAATCAGCGGTGCAACGTATTCTTTCCACAATACATAAGAACGTCGCACCTCACCATTTAATAGTGGGGGAACATTCGGCACATAAAACCAATCCGGCGCTTCGGCACCGCGTTCGAGAGGGTCAGTTAAACGCCAATAAATCCCACAATTTTGACCGATGCGATAGCGTCCGTCAGGATGAATTCGTTGCAATATTGGTCGGAGTGAATCAGTGAGAATAATGCTTTGAGGAAGTTCTTGAAAGTTTTTCACAAAAGTACCGTCCGACTCTGGTAATTCAGTGTGCTCTGGGAGATGTCTGACTTCCAATTCAAATGATTTGGCAATAGTCATAAAACTTGCGAGGAGTTGAGGAATTAAAGTTATTATAGTATAAGGAATAAGGAACCATAAAAAAGAAGGAAGGAAGGAAGGAAGGAAGAAGGAAAAAGCCGAAATTTTGCGATTGGAATTTGCCCCTAAATTATTAAAGTTTAACAATAAAAAATTTTATTAACCCAATATAAAATCAACGCTCACTTCTAAATCGGGAAAAGCCAGTGGCGCAACTTGTTGACCGCGCCAAAACTTGAGCATTAAACTATAACCGTTTGGGCCGGGCTGACGGTAGACTTCCAAACAATTTTCAACTAAATCTACCAGCCAAACTTCCTGAATGAGCGATCGAGCGTAAATGGATACTTTCACATCTCTGTCATAATCAACCGTACTATCTGAAACCTCCACTAGCAGCAAAACTTCAGACGGTATTGGATGGGCTGTGGCGTAGTAATCAGCGCGAGGTTGCAGCAATACAACATCCGGTTGAGGTTCAGTGCGCTCCGTCAACTGGATAGGGTCTTGGACACCCAGAGTGGCCCGATCTTCTGGAATGAGGCTGAAGCGCCTGGTGAGACGCTTAACGGAACTTGCGTGACGAGTACCAATTGCAGCCATTTTAACAATCTCTCCTTCTATGAGTTCTACTCGATCGCCCTCCGAGAGAATACCCGCCTCAGTCATCAAATGATATTCTTTTACTGTAAATAACCGTTTTTGAAGCTGAACAGACATATAACTATTCTCCTTGTTTGTAGCTTACCTAAATTTACCATAAAAAAAACCGCCCCAAACGGAGCGGCCAAAAGAGGAAAACTTTAGATAACAAACTTTATACAACAAGCATTTAACTGACTCCTATCAATTCGGGTTAAATACTCGTCAATAACTGTAGGGATGGTTGATAGCCAACTCTTAATACAGTTAAATCTGATGGTGTTTGCAAAACTTGCTCTCGATATACAGGCGGTTTATTCTCATCCCTTACTAACTTAAAATTAGGGTGCGATTTCCGAGGGCGTGACACCTATGGATTCTAAATAACGGGATTTTGGCGGAATTTAAGTCTCTTGTTCAACCGATTCCTTTCCTTCTGTATCCTGTTTTAATTCTGATACAATTGCGCCTCGCTCGCGCCAAGCTTCTGCATTTTCTGGTTTGATGGCAATAGCTCGATCGTAAGCTGCCATTGCTTCCTCATAGCGCTTTAATTCTGACAAAGCTGTACCCAAGTGGTGCCAAGCATCGTAAGAATCGGGCTTAATAGCAATCGCTTTCTCATAAGCTGCGATCGCTTCTTCATTGCGCTGCAATTTTGCTAAAGATTCCCCTTTGGCAAACCAAGCTTCGTAACACTCCGAATTAAGGGTAATTGCTGATTCGTAAGAGGCAATTGCTGCTTCGTGCTGCGACAGTTTGTCGAAAGCTGCGCCTCGGTTGTGCCAGACTTCAAAATCCTGCGGTTTAAGGGCGATTGCTTTGTCGTAGGATTCGATCGATTCTTGATATCGCTGCATTTTTCCCAGCACAGCGCCTCTATTGTACCAAACTTCGTATTTATCGGGCTGGATGCCGATCGCCCGATCGTAAGAAGCAATAGCATCGCTGTAGCGGAGCAGTCTCCACAGCATATTGCCTCGATTGTACCAAGTTTCGTATCTCTTCGGATTGAGTTCTAGAGCGCGATCGTAAGAATCCACTGCTGCTGCGTGCTGCTGTACTTTTGCCAGCATCGCACCTCGGTTGTGCCAAATTTCGCTGTCGGTTGCTTTGATAGCAAGGGCGCGATCGTAACTGGCGATCGCTTCTTCGTAATGCTGCAATTGACCCAACAAAGCCGCTATACTGTGCCAACAACCGTATTTTCTAGATTCGCTCAAACTTGCTCGCTCGTAACAGGCGATCGCCTCTTCGTACCTCTGCAATTTTCCCAGCAAATACGCTTTATTATACCACAATTCGTAGTTATCCGGTTTAATCGATATTGCTTGGTCATAACAGGCTAGTGCCTCTTCCGGGCGCTGCAATCTTATTAACACGTTTCCGCGCCAATACCACGCCTCATCCAAATTCTTATTCGCTAAAATAGCTTTTTCCAAGCAGCCTAATGCCTCATCATAATTGCCTTGAAAATAAAGCCCTTCGGCTTGCTTGATATAATCGTCAGCAATCAAATTTTCGTTGCTAGCAGGTGCGGTTGGCGAATTTTGGGAATTGTTTAAGGCCGGTTGAGGTGCGACTTTGAGAGCTTCTTTGGCAACAACGGCAGGAACTTGGGAAATTTCTTGAACAATTTGAGATTTTTTCTCGTCAACTTCTGTCCGCAAAACTTGCAGGTGCATGATAAATTGAGATTTGAGAGTCTCAATTTGCTCGACGGAAGATTTGGAAAGTTCAGTTTCTCTAGTTAAAAAATCAATAGATTGTTTAGCTGCACCCATTTGCGCTTCTAATTCCTTCCTCAACTTTTGAGTCACTTGGCTAGAATTTATGAGTTCAGATTCCCATACACCAATGCCTTGCAATCGTTTATTGGCATCAGCCACCAAGTGTTTGATGATCAGCCGTCGCATCATCCAAAAAAAGGCAATTGTCACTGGTGGAAATACAGTCCCAAGAATTAGTAAAATATTGAGCAAAGTTAGGGTACTATTAAAACCGTACCCAGATTCTGAACTGCCACTAGACGGGGATATAAAAGCGAAAACATCGCGAACTTGAGGATTGCTTTCAACCCCAGTTTCGATTAATTTAGACAGCCAGGTTTCTTGTAAAGATTTTGTTAGTTCATCGCCGGATCGAGCAGGAGTATTCGGCTTGGTTTTTGCAGTAGCAGATAAATCGGGTTGAGCGGCTGCTACCAGCAAAGCTGTCGGCGATTTTACAGCAATTCGTGGGGAAAATTGTTCGTGAGCGATCGTCTCAGGCTCGCTAATTGACTCAGCCGGACGGGATGCGGTACTATTTGGGAAAAATTGTTCGTGGGCGATCGTCTCAGGCTCGCTAATTGACTCAGCCCGACGCGATTCAGTATTATTTGGGGAAAATTTTTCATAGGCGATCGTCTCAGGCTCGCTAATTGACTCAGCCCGACGCGATTCAGTATTATTTACGGCATCAACAAAGTTGCTAGCCTGCGGTGTCTCAGGAGAAACAGGATGTGCAGCAGGATTGGCGCTAGTATTAGCAGTTAAATTGTGGGATGCGAGGGCAGCCAGAGTCAAGAGAGCTACATTTGAGACGCGCATAAACGTCAAATCATTTAGGAGAAATTGGTGCTTGGTTGTCAGCGATCGGGCGATCGACCTCATAGTCTCAGCAGTTAGAATAGCTGACATGAGGAAGGCTGACTTACTATCTCCAAAATACGCGCGGAGTCTGACTTTTCAGGAAAACTGCCAGTAATTCTGCATTGGAAACTTTGGTGAAAGAATATATTCTCGCGCCTAATCCGGTTGGATAACCCTCGGAATCATGATTAGGCTGGTAGGGCCGGGTTCACCAATCTGCACAATTAGCCAAAGATCCGGGTGAACCAGACCCGATTTTTAGCTCTAAACCCCAGCTAAAACCGCTTCCGGCTGCTGATGTTCAACCGCCACTTCTTCTAAATCAGCGCCAAAAATTTCACAGCTATTATTCGGACTTTCAATCAGCTTAATTTTGTGCAACTCGGCGCCCAATTCCCGCACGGGCGATCGCAACAATTGCCCGATCCGAACAGCAATATTCTCCGCAGTCGGCACAACGTTCTCAAAATAAGCAATATCCTTATTTAAAAAAGTGTGATCGAAGGGTTCAACAACATAATCGTCAACGGCTTTTTGCAAAGCTCCCAAATCAGCAATCATGCCAGTCCGCGCATCAATTTCCCCTTTAACAGTCACCTCTAAATGATAGTTGTGACCGTGACCGTTAGGCCGAGCACATTTGCCGTAAATTTCCGAGTTTTCTTCAAAACTCAAATCGGGACGAGCCAACCGATGGGCCGCACTAAAATGAGTGGACAAAGTTAGATAAGCTTCCATTCCGTTTCCTAAATATTCAGCCCAAAGTTCGGGATGTTCAAACAATTGAATTTTGCTCACAGGCAAATGAGGGGCTAGCCGCAGCCAAATTTGCCGTGCTATGTTTTCAGTAGTTGGCAGAGTCTGCTCAAATTCGGGCCACGCTTCGTTAAGGTAGGAAAAATCGAGATCCTTGGTTACTTCCCGCTTGATGACGTGCTTGACATCAGACAGGTTGAGCACCATGCCGTACTCGTCGAGTTCGCCTATCATGGAAACGTAAAGGACGTAATTGTGTCCGTGTCCCGGTGCGCGGGCAGTTGGGCCAAACCGCTCAAAGTTCTCGGCTTCGCTTAACTCCGGCAGCCAGTACCGGTGACTCGCCGAAAACTGTGCCCGACGATTGATGATGCACTGCATAAAAGTCAAGTAGGGTAAGCTTGTTAAGTTCTGTAAAGGACTCGCTTCTTAAGGATAAACTAATTTTTGCTGGAATTTTTCGATTATTTGAGGGTGCTGTAAATGAATTTCTACCAATTTTGCAAATATTGGCAACACGTCGTCGCTCGATCGAGCCGCAGGGCCCATTTTAGGCCACGATACAGATATCTGGCAGAAAATACCGCTACAAAATAGTTTTTCGCCATCTGTTACTAACCCATCAGTTACCAGCCTTTGAGAAAGTACGCGCGTGCGGATTTATCCCGAAGGGAATCCACCTTTTTTGCCACACAGGACACTCCACAGTTCGAGTTTTTCGCCTAAGCTCTGCAATAGTTAGCAGTGGGCGGTTCAGTTGCGCTCAAAACTCATCACCCATGATCAATCACCAATTACCCATTACCAAATATTAATGAATTGGATTACTACACGAGCCGAACATCTTTGGGAAAATTTGTCAGGTGCGATGACAACCCCGCTATTTTATGTCGGGGAAACTCATCTGTCCATTAGTGCGATCGTCAAACTGATAATCTTAGCTATATTTGCCTTGATTATAGCTAAGATTATCAGTGAAGGAATCAAGCGCAGCCTGCTAGTCCGGATGGGATTAGATCGCGGCAGTAGAGAAGCAATTTCCACCATCATTAGCTATATCTTAGCCACTCTTGGCTGTATATTCGTCATACAAGGTGCCGGAATCAACCTCACTTCTCTCGCCGTCTTAGCAGGGGTTGTCGGCATTGGTTTCGGCTTCGGGTTACAAAATCTCGCCAGCAATTTTATCAGCGGTCTCACTCTGCTATTCGAACACCAAATTCGAGTCGGAGACTTTATTGAAATAGACAATTTATTAGGAACAGTAGAAACAATTTCTATTCGCTCGACTATTATTAAAACCATTGACGGACTCTTTGTAATTATACCAAATATTAAGTTTGTAGAAACTAACATTATTAACTGGAGTTACAGAGATCCCAGATGCCGCCTCCACCTCCCCATCGGCGTTGCTTACGGATCAGACCCAGTAATAGTTACGGAAGCGCTGTTAATTGCGGCGCGGATGGAATCGAATGTCTTGTCCCATCCTTCTCCTAAAGTATGGTTTCGCGGTTTTGGAGATAACGCTTTAAATTTTGAACTTTTAGTTTGGATTGACCAGCCGCAGGAAAGCGATGCTATTAAAAGCGCGGTCAATTTTTTAATAGATTACGAATTGCGCCACCGAAATATAGAAATTCCATTTCCCCAGCGGGATTTGTGGCTGCGAAACCCGCAAGAGATAACTAAACTTTTTCACGATCGCAAAGACGAGAATTCCAACGGAAAAGTTTTTCCTCACAATGCCAAACATTCAGCAGAGTTCAAATCAAATTCCACTGTTTCTGAACATAAAAATCCCGGGCCTAAATCGCCTAATAATTGGACGCTGCGAGATTTGTTACGGCGAGTAACTTATTTTGAACAGTGTACGGATTTAGAACTGCGACAGTTAATTGAATACGGCTACCGACAACTTTTTCCAGCGGGACAGGTTGTATGTAAAGAAAATGACCCTGGCGATTCTTTTTATATTATTCTTTCGGGTACTGTAGAAGTTCTTTCTCAAAAAGCCGATCAGTATATTGCTACGCTTCACGAGGGCGAGTTTTTTGGGGAAATATCTTTGCTATTGGGAACTCCGAGAACGGCGACTGTCAAAACTAGCGAAGATGCAATTTTGTTTGTGGTGGAACGTCACGATTTGCAAAAACTTTTAAGAGAACAACCCGATTTAGCAGATCAGATTGCTCAAAAATTGTCGGAACGCCAGCAAGCTTTGAGAGATTTGGGATTGTTAGATGACGACTCTCTGGAACAAACTCCTTTTATTAAAATTCGCAAGCGAATTCAAGTTCTTTTTGGAATTTGAAAGAAGGAAGAGGGAAGAAGGAAGAAGGAAGAGGGAAGAAGGAAGAGGGAAGAGGGAAGAAGAAAGAAGGAAGAAGGAAGAAGGAAGAAGGAAGAGGGAAGAGGGAAGAAGGAAGAGGGAAGAAGGAAGAGGGAAGAGGGAAGAGGGAAGAGGTAAGAGGTAAGAATCTGCTTTTTTAACTTTTAATTTTTAATTCATCCTGTGCTTCCCGCCGCAGTCTAGCGGCAATTCTAAACAGTTCTTGACCGGTATGCAAGTGGCGATCGTCATAATTGAGGGTAAATAAATACAATTCTTCTATGCCGTCTCCGACTTGATTGATACAGTAGTAAAGATGGGCTGCAACTCCGGCTACATTAGATGGATTGGGCATTGATGTCAGAAAGTTATGAGCTTTTTTGAGAAAGTCGCGGCTGGTTTCGATATAAAGTTGAAACTTTTCTATCAGTTCGTCATCAAACGGATCTGCTGACAATTCGTCTATTTCTTTTTTAAGCGGCTTCAAGATGCTGTTGAGCATTTTATTGACTGGTTTGTATACTTTAATCAGCCACTGTTCCATTTGTTCATCGGCTTCCCTGGCTGTTTGTTTTTGCTGGCGGCTGACGTTTGGCGTGCAGGGTGATTGCTGTTCGCTTTTCTCGGAAATTTGGCGATCGTAAGATTGTCTGCGCTGGGCGTCTCCTAATATTTCATAGGCTGCATTGAGGCGGACAATCTCTTCGTGACCCGCTGTGTCGCTGCGGCTGTCTGGATGAAATAATTTGACTAAACGGCGGTATGCTTGTTTAATCTCGGCTTGTGTGGCGGTTGGGCTAATCTTTAGGGTTTTGTAGTGATTGGTAACGGAAGACACGCTCTTATTTCCTTGAAATCTGGATAATCTGTGAAAAAGTGCTTGACAAAAATATCATTTTTTGCTAATTTTTTAAGTATTTATATGATATAAATGTCAAAAATTGTAAGTAAAAAACCTCAGTTTTCAACTTATCATAAATCTATTTTAGAAAAACATTGAGGCTTTTGAAGGGGCAAACCGATCGACATTGGGGACTTCTATAGCGGTTCTCCCGGCAACAGTTAGCTCTTTCTCTTCTTTTCCTTCGCGACAAGAGCGCTTACTGGCGGCTTCGCTAACGTGCCTAAAGCAGTTCAAAAAAAACGCCTTCAGAAATTCGGTCTCGCTCGCGATCGAGGAAGCTACAATCTATCGCCATTCTTTAATCTAAAAAGCCAAGCAGGGCGTACACTGTACGCCCTGCTCTCTGTTTCTGCGACTTGGCGGGAGGCTGACCTAGTTGAGGGCCATCGCCAAATTCAGTTCTGGATCTTGGAACAAGGGAGTGCTCAGATAGCGTTCGCCGAAGCTAGGCTGAATCATCACAATCAATTTTCCGGCATTTTCGGGACGCTTGCCGACTTTCACCGCCGCACATAGTGCCGCACCGCTGGAAATACCCGACAAAAGTCCTTCTTCTCTGGCCAAGCGGCGGCTGTAGGCGATCGACTCGTCATCCGTAACAACTATAATTTCGTCGATCGATTTCACATTCAGCACCGGCGGCACAAAACCAGCACCGATACCTTGAATTTTGTGAGGCCCTGGCTTTCCGCCCGAGAGTACCTGACTGTTGGCCGGCTCAACGGCGATCGCCTTAAACTCGGGTTTCCGCGACTTAATCACCTCTGCGACACCCGTAATCGTACCGCCCGTGCCGACTCCCGAAATCAGGAAATCCACCTCGCCGTCTGTATCTTCCCAAATTTCCTCAGCCGTTGTCGAACGGTGAACCTGCGGGTTCGCTGGATTCCGAAACTGCTGCAACATATACGCATTGGGAGTTTTGTCCACAATCTCTTGAGCGCGGCGGATGCAGCCGCTCATGCCCTCAATTCCGGGAGTCAGTTCTAGTTGCGCTCCGTAAGCTCGCAGCATCGATCGGCGTTCCGTGCTCATCGTATCCGGCATCGTCAAAATCAACTGGTAGCCCTTAGCCGCTGCCACCATTGCCAGAGCAATTCCGGTATTACCCGAAGTCGGTTCCACTAAAACCGTTTTGCCTGGACTAATCAGCCCTTCGGCCTCGGCTTGATTGACCATACTGACACCGATGCGGTCTTTCACCGATGATGCCGGATTCATGCCTTCGAGTTTTACCACAATCCGAGCCACGCAGCCTTCGGCTTGGGGAATGCGGTTGAGTTGCACCAGAGGCGTCCGCCCTACCAATTCTGTAATGTCGCCAGCAATACGCATAATCTTTGTCAGTTTGTAATTAAGTAAATGTTAATTCCTAGTTGGCAATATTAACTAGATGTAATACATGATATCGAGCTGCCGTCTGCCATTGCGTTTTTCGCACAGATCCTGTAGCGTGTATTTTTGCAACACTGAGTTGGCAATCGATCGGGCTTCTTGCCAAACTTCCCAAATCACCGCACTTTCTACAGTTTGAGCAGGCGAGTCTTTTTCAGCTCGATCGAACTCTGAGCCTTCGAGGCAGTTGATAATTTCTAGGAGTGTAATTTTCCAGGGTTCCCTCGCCAATATATAACCTCCCTTAGCTCCTCGCTGGCTGCGAATCAACCCGCAGCGTCTCATTGTAGCTAGCAACTGTTCCAAATATCGATCGGGAATATTTTGCTGAGCCGCTATCTGTCGAATTTGCAGAGGCTCGCCTTCTTCGTAGCAATCGGCAAGCTCCAGCAAAGCTAAGATTGCGTATTCGCTTTTACAGGAGAGTTCTACCATAATTGCTTCCCATACCAGAATTATCAACTCCGAAGTCAGATGTTAAAATTCTCCTCAATGTTGAGTTCCCAATTCTAACTCCTCGCTTTACCTTTTATTATACCCCGGTTTTCCACTGAACTTAATCGACTTTCATCACTTCATCACTTCATCATTAGGACGATCGGCACTCTCGCTGGTTTGAAACCCAGTTGCTAGTTTCGACTCTCTCCGCCTCCACGACGGCCTTACCTCAAGAAACTGGGTTTCTGCGTCTATGACTAATAATTTTTAATTTTTAATAGATGCTGGGCGCCCCATTCGTCCCGCCCACAAAAAAGCCCTGCCTGCGGCAGGGCTAAACATGGCATCTAGAGTTGCCAGCAGAGAGGGTATGACCCGCCCTGCCTCCTCTAACCCGCTCTTAGAAGGTGAAAGTAGTTCTCAGAGTACCAATGATGATGTCATCATTACGGTCATCTTGATTAGGATTTGTCACCCAAATCACGCCCGGAGTAACAGAAATGTTGTCCGAGAGCTGAAACTTGTAGAACCCTTCAACGTGATACGAATTATCGTTGCGGAAGCTACGCAAACTTCTCGGAGCTTCAAGTTTATCCAAGTAAGGCTCACGACCTACCACGAACCCTAACAAGTTGCCTTCTTTCCCTAAATCGGGTAAAGCCAAGGTGACAGCGTAGTTCCAGATTCTCGCATCGCCGATGCCGAGAATGCGGGCATTGGTTAAACCTGCCCAGCCACCAAGGATAAACCTCGGGTTTAGTCGCAACGAAGCCTCAGCACCGTAGGAGTCGCTGACAACTTTGCGAGCGCGGAAGCCGTCAAAGCCTTCGCTCAAACCGTTGAGAGAATTAGCCACGCCGGTACCTGTGAAACCGCCGAGACTACCTGGTCCATTCGATAAACCATTGTCAAACCCAAAGTTACCTCTGCTAAAGTAACCGTGGTTGTAGTTGAAAGCAACTTGCAAGTTACGTCCGGGGGTAAAAGTCAACTGACCCATCGCCGCGTAGTCGCCGTTCGTCAAGCCTGCACCTTTAGCCGGACTGGCTGCATTTGACGCCAAATAACCGAAGGACAAAGAAGTCGGGCCGAACACGCCACCCAGCAAGCCCCTGCCACCGAAGGCATAGTCAAAGCCGATACCTGAGCCACCGCCCAAGCGATAAATCGGGTTCCGCTGTCCAAAGGTGCTCAGTGCTCCGTTGCCGCCGTCAAAGTCTTCAAAGTAAGGGTTGACAGTCGGCAGAATGTCGTCCCAGAGGACAGAGTTGGCTGCAAGGGTAACGTTCAGTCGCTGACCGACGGGGAACTTATATAGCAAGGTGTCGAGGGCAACAACGTTGTCGGTTCTGCCGACAAAATTCCAAGTTTGAGTGCCTTCACTGGTAGCACCAAGGTTGAAGTTGCGACCGTTGCCGACTTGAAGCCGTGTCAGCAGTAAGTCTCTGCCGGTGAAGCTCGTATTTAAATTCAGGCGCACCCGTTGTTGGAAGACAGCTTCGTTGTTGTCGCTGCCTACTCTTCTTTCGTCTCTGCCAAACAAGCCAACGTTGCCACCAAAGTCATCGCTGAGAGCGAAAATTGCTTCCCCAGTCAGCTTAGTAGTGGTCGAGAATTGGTTGGCTTCGAGTTCGGATGTCCGAGCTTCCAGAGCATCTACGCGACCGCGCAGGGTTGCCAGTTCCGCTGCAAATTCTTCTTGGAGCCGTTGGAGGGCTGCCAAGTCATCTCTGGTAGCGAAGTTGCCAGTGCCGCCTCTAATTAGCTCGCTCACCTTGTCTAAGCAAGCATTTAAACCGGCTGCGAATTCGTAGCGAGTCATTGCGCGGTTGCCGCGGAAGGTGCCGTCGGGATAACCGGCAATACAGCCGTAGCGCTCGACTAGGGATTGCAGTGCTTGGAAGGCCCAGTCTGTGGGCCGCACGTCGGAAAGTTGAGATACTGAGGTAACTTGACCTTCAGTTTCGCTGCCTGCAGCACCTTCGGTGCTGTACTGGTTGAGCTGTTCTAATGTGGTGGCTGGGTTTTGCTGTTGTGGCGCTGCAGTTTGGGCTACAGATTCAGCCGGTTTTGGCAAACTTTGTTCTGCCGACTTTGCCACTGCCGGGGCTGGAGTTTCTAATTGAACTGCACCGATTTGCTCTGGGAGAGCGGTAGCTGCCGGGGCTGGAGTTTCTAGTTGGGCTGCAGGGGCAGAATTTTCAACTGGTTGAGCGACTGTTGGCCCGGCGGCAGCTAAAGATTCACTTGTAGGTTGTGATGCCGCTTGGGGATTTGCGTCGGCGGGGGCTATGTTGGCTCCGACGATCGCACTTTCAGTTGCAGCCGTGGCCGAATCGGCAATCGCTGCGTGGGTTTCGCTGCCAGCGGCTTGGGAAATTTCTTCTACTGGCTCGGAGGCTGCTGTTGTTTCGGAAATAGCAGCTAAAGCATTTAGTTTCGCTTCGGAGGTTTCAGCGGTTTCAGCTTTTGCGACAGCGGGATTGAGCGCATCAGCAGCCTGCTGAGCGTCTGCTGCCATCGCGCTCGAAGAAACTACTAGGGTAGCTCCTAAGACTGCTGGGCTGATTAGTAAGTAACTCCACAAAAATTTCGACATATTCACTCTCATCCTCACACCGATTACAGAGAAACTTTTCTAGTCTTCTATGTGGTCAGTCGTTGCTCCACTAGCATACTCTAAAAAGAAACCTAAAATTCACTTTTTCTTTTGATTCTTTCGGGCTGACCGAGTATATAGATGTGACTGACGCCTGCAGAGAGCCTGTTTTTTAACCTGTACTCAACTGCGTCCAAATCCGACCCCGCTTGGGTTGTGGATTGATTTGACGGGTGACACTTGATAGCGCCCGATCGCCTATTTATTTTTTAGCACAGCACGCTCGACTCGTCTATGCTGATTCGACTTTAACCTCCAAGCTGTGTCCGAGAACGCTAAAGACTTGGCGATGATCGAACAATTCTAACAAATCAGCGTTGATTTTGTTGTGAGCTGCTTCTTGCCACAAAATTTTCATCGCTGCCTCTGTTCGCAGAGCTCGCTTGTAGGGGCGATCGCCTGCTGTCAGCGCGTCGTAAATATCGGCGATCGTCATCAATTGCGCTTGAATTGGAATTTCTGACTTGTTTAAACCTCGCGGATAGCCTGTGCCGTCCAGTTTTTCGTGATGTCCGTAAGCAATATTTGGAACATTTTTCAAATCCTTTGTCCAAGGAATTTGCTTGAGAAACTCGTAAGTGTGAGTTACATGAAATTCTATTGCAGATCGTTCTTCCGGCGTCAGGTTGCCCCTCGACACCATCAATTGCACGATCTCGTCTGGGTTCAGCAGGGGTTTCTTTGCCCCATCTATATCTCTGTAAGTTTGTCGAGAAATCTCTCGCAGTTGAGCTAGGGGTTCTGCTGCCAAAATGTGAGGCTCGTTTGCCTCTAGCAGCACTTCCCAGTATTCTGCTAATCTGGTTTTCGCCTCTGCTAGCTTAGTGTCTAGCTGTTCAATTTCCTGGCATTGAGCGCACTCTAGCTCCTGGAGCGGGTGTTTTCGGTAGGCTGAATGCTCCAGCAAGTATTTATATTTAGACTGGACGCATTCCATTTCCATCGTCCGTTGAGCTAAGCCAAAGCGGTGGCGAATAATTTCTAGCTGTGCGGGGTAGAGCTTTTTCTGTTTGGTCAAAACTGCTTCGGAGACTCCTATTTTGCCAAAATCGTGCAGCAGGGCGGCGTAGCGAAGTTCTTGAATTTGGCGGTTGTTAAAGTAAATAGAGCGGAGTTCTCCGCTGCTGACGGTGTTTACTTCTTCGGAAAGGCGTACTGTGAGGGCTGCTACTCGTTCTGAATGGCCGTATGTACAGGGGTCTCTGGCTTCTATGACTTGCACCGAGGCTTTGACGAAGCCCTCGAACAAATGTTCTATGCTGTCTTGGAGTTGATTGCGCTCGATCGAGATTGCGGCTTGAGAAGCGAGCGATCGAACTATCCTTTCTTCCCACTCGGAATACTGCTGCGTCGATTCCCAGGCATTGTCTGCTGTCAGCACCGTATCTGCCTTTGTTTTGCGGTTGATCAATTGCAGTACACCTATTGTCTCCCCTTGTCGGTTTTGCATGGGCAGTACCATTACCGAGCAAGTCCGGTAATTAATATCCCTGTCAAAACTGGTATCTAGCCGGTAGGGTACGCCCGATGGTAAGTCGTACGCATCAGACAGGTTCAAACTTTGACCTGTAATTGCCACGTATCCTGCCAAACTTTTGTCTGTCAGCGGCAGAGCAAACTCTTTAAACGACAGGCTCGGTTTAGAAGCGTTTTGGGCTACCTTGAACAGAAGCTTAGATGTTTCGTCGCTGTGATCTACTAAGTAAACGCTGCCTGCATCGCTGTAGGTAATTTCCCTACTTTTGGATAAAATTAAGTTTAACAACTCGCCCAAATCTTGGGCGCTCGACAAAGCTGCGCCAATATCTAAAAGCTTTTCTATCAGATCGGTTTTTTCTGCAGCAGACTCGTTCTTGAACTCTGGCTTTTCAAATACGATCATGTTCGGATGATGGGGAATAGCCTTTTATACATTGAACGTTTTGCCTCTCGACTTTTTCACACCCGATTTTAACCCCAAGTCGATTTTTTATTTGCGAGCTTTCCCTGATCGGCGACTGTCGCTAGATGCAGTGGCTCTTGTTGGGCCAACGGGTACTCTTTTAATCTAGCGTAGAAATCTCTGGGGCTAGGGCAAAGTCTTGGTCAGTTAAGCCTCCGGCATCGTGGGTTGTCAAGTTAACTGTAACTTTGTTGTAGGAGATTTCTAGCTCTGGGTGATGTGCTGCGGCTTCTGAGGGGCCGACCAACTTATTCACAAAGGCGATCGCTAAGGGTAAAATCTTTGAATAAACGGGTACAGCGCAGTTGTTTGCCTTCAACCGTCCAGCCTGACTATTGACTGGCGCGCTCTTGAATTTCAGTATTTTTAAGTAGGTCAGCCATAATTTTTTTTTGATTAGCAATGGCATATTAACTGCCTACCTGTAGAAACCCTTACCAAAAACTATCCGCTCTCACCAATAGCGTTTATTCTCAAGTTTTAATACTCAAGATTTAACACTATTTGAGGTGAGAGCGGTCTAGCGGGTCTTCAGATTAGAACCTGACTGCCGGGAGAATCCCTAGCTTAGCCTGGTTCCCCGTGGAAGTCGTTTCCCGTTGGAGACGACGGCTGACTGCTAGTGAGCGGCCCCGGCGCACAGCCGGTAGTTTCCAATCTGATGACCCATGCGTTTACTACTTTCTATCATGGGCATCACCTCCAGGTTTAGCTAAATGGCTTAATATTGGAACGCACATCACCTAAATACAAGATTTAAGGTGATGATTTGTGCGCTAGCAATTGCTAGCGTTACCAGAAGAACCTGCGTTCTGAGTATCGTTCTAGTATTCACAATTATTAGAATAACACAAGGAATTAGAAGTGGGGGGATGCAAATTGAGATTTTTGCAAAATAGGGTGAAATTACTGCTGCAGCAAGGTCTTTGATCGATCTTTACAGCAATCGGGCGATCGCAGTTTCAGCCATATCCGGGCGGGCTGTGTGGTTATCAGGCGCAAGGCAACTCTGGCGGCGGGGAAAGGCAGCTCGATTTCTTGCCTAATAGCAGAGTTAACCAGATATAAAGACACAAGTTGTTCTAGCCACAGGCAGAGTTTGTTTCTGTACGAAATCAACTTTTTTAGGGCGCTAATTCGATCGAATCCTAGAAACAAAAAGCTCCTGCCTGGTGGCGGGAGCTTTTTAAGCATTAAGGGTAAAGCCTAAACTGCTTTATCTTACCCTTTTAAAATGCTGGAGATTTTGATATTTCGTGCTGATTACAGAGCGTTACCGCGAGGCAGAACTTCTTCAGGGAAGATGTAGTTTTCGTGAGGTTGGTCGGTAGGAGCCATCCAAGCACGAATGCCTTCGTTAAGCAGAATGTTCTTAGTGTAGAACGTTTCAAACTCAGGATCTTCAGCAGCGCGTAATTCTTGTGATACGAAGTCATAGGCGCGCAGGTTTAATGCTAAACCGACGATGCCAATGGAGCTCATCCACAAGCCTGTGACAGGTACGAACAACATGAAGAAGTGCAACCAGCGCTTGTTGGAGAAGGCAATTCCGAAGATTTGCGACCAAAAACGGTTGGCTGTCACCATCGAGTAGGTTTCTTCTGACTGAGTTGGGTTGAAGGCGCGGAAGGTGTTTGAGCCTTCGCCGTCTTCAAACAAGGTGTTTTCTACGGTTGCACCGTGGATGGCGCACAACAGCGCACCGCCCAAGATGCCTGCAACGCCCATCATGTGGAAGGGGTTGAGCGTCCAGTTGTGGAAGCCTTGCAGGAATAACAAAAAGCGGAAAATTGCTGCGACGCCGAAACTGGGGGCGAAGAACCAGCCTGATTGACCCAAGGGGTAAAGCAGGAACACCGACACAAACACGGCGATGGGGCCGGTGAATGCTAGGGCGTTGTAAGGACGGATGCCGACTAAACGGGCGATTTCAATCTGACGCAGGCAAAAGCCGATCAGTGCGAATGCACCGTGGAGGGCGACGAATGTCCACAGCCCACCGAGTTGGAACCAGCGGGTGAAGTCCCACTGTGCTTCGGGGCCCCACAGGAACAACAGGGAGTGTCCGAGGCTGTTGGCTGGGGTGGAGACTGCTACGGTGAGGAAGTTGGCTCCTTCGAGGTAGGAGCTTGCCAAACCGTGGGTGTACCAGGATGTGACGAAGGTGGTGCCTGTTAACCAGCCACCGATGGCTAGGTAGGCGCAGGGGAATAGCAGGATGCCAGACCAGCCTACGAAGACGAAGCGATCGCGTTTGAGCCAGTCGTCGAGGACATCAAAGATGCCTCTTTCGGTCTGGGCGCGTCCGACTGCGATTGTCATTTACGCAAATCTCCAAATGGATATAATTACAACGGATCTGTCTCTAGTCATGAGTCTTCCACCGTTGCCTCTGCTTAGCAGAAAACAAGTTGGATTATGAACAGACTTTACTTTTCTTTACCGTATTGACGATTATAGAGGTAATTCTTTACAAGAGCAAGTTTTTCTTAAAAAACTTTTGGCTCTTGACTTTTGACTTGTGCGAAGTCCCCGAAGCCCTCGAAGTCGCCAAAGTCTTTGCCCTGCATTTGGGAACTTCTACTCTACAGGAGTCTCTGCGCTTTGCCTCAGAAGCCCGGTGGCTTGGTAGATATATCGGCCTCAACCTCTTATTTTTCTAAGAAACTGGGTTTCCGTGGGTAAGTCCTATATATATACTGAGGATAGAGCTCCAAACTTAGGTTTTTAAGACTATATGTTCAGCATTGACATCATTGTGAAAAATACGCCCGTCTCGCTGTCGGTGCAGCGGAAGTTGGAGGAGGACGCTGAGACTGTTTACCAGCAGGTACTGGCGGCGATTCGCAACTCCCAACCGCAAATCTTGGAACTCACTTGCGAGAAAAATCCTGAGAAAAAAGTGGCTGTACTCAGCAGCGAGATTTCTGGGGTGGTGGTTTCTCAGAAATCGGGGGCGTCATCTACTGGCAGATCTCCTGGCTTTGTCTCGATGACAGCAGAATGAGGGCTGGGGGTGTTGGTGCCGATATGAGCCAGTCAGCCGTTGCTGTGCGGGATTTGGGTTTTTGCTGGCCGTCGGGCGATCGAGTGTTGCAAGGTTGCTCTCTGGATGTACCGAAGGGCGAGTTTTGGATGCTTTTGGGCACTAACGGCAGCGGCAAGTCTACGCTGTTGAGGCTGATGGCTGGGCTGCTGCACCCCCAGTCGGGAGAAATTGACCTGAGTGGACGGGTGGGGTTTGTGTTTCAAAACCCCGATCACCAATTGGTTATGCCGACGGTGGGTGCGGATGTGGCTTTTGGTTTGGTGGAGGAAAAGCTTTCTAACCTTCAGGTGCGGGAGAGGGTGGCGGAGGCTTTGGAGGCTGTGAATTTGCTGGATTTGCAGCGGCGGCCGATTTATGCTTTGAGTGGGGGCCAGAAGCAGCGAATTGCTCTTGCTGGGGCGATCGCCCGTCACTGCGAAATTCTGCTGTTGGACGAACCGACGGCTTTGTTAGATCCTGATTCTCAGTTGGATTTGGTGGCGGCGGTGCAGCGGTTGGTGAAAAATCGCGGGATTACGGCTTTGTGGGTGACTCACCGTTTGGATGAGTTGAATTATTGTGATGGGGCTTTTTTGTTGGAAAAGGGCCAAGTTGTCGATCGGGGAGATCCGGCGCGTTTGAAGCAGCGGTTGATGCAAAGTCAAGATGTTTAGCTGTCAAGCAATTTGAGAATTAAGTCATTCTGCGATTGAAATCGCTTCTACAAAAACGAAGTCTGCCTCCGCAGACTAAGAGGATGGCTGCACGCCAAATCAATGTCGCAATCCTCGATCGCGCAACCAAGCATCTGCCCAAATTGTATCTGTTTCAGACAATGGCGGTATTGGCTCCCGGCAGTAATCTATTTCCATGTCGTAACCCGCAATATCGTATACTTGATTAAAAAGCATTTGCAAATCAACAATAGGTTCCGAGTCTTCGGGACGCAAAGGCACTGGGAAAACAGGAATTGAATTTTGAAGATTAAAAGCATACATATCGCCTGAAGGAAGGCGATTTCCCCTACAAACCAAAATCCGATATTGACTGTCAAGATTATTCCCAAACACTGGCATTGGTTCACCGTGTCGCAGCAAATCAATCTCAATCAAATGAGTGCGACTGCCCAGGATTTTTTCGCGTTTTTTCTCATACATTTGCCGACCTTTTCCTGGTCGTTTATTAGTAGGTGAAAGTATTTCTATCGTTGTGACTACTTCTTTGGTTTCCACTCCTCTTATCTCTAAATAACCTTCCTTGATAATTTCAGGCATAGGAAGTGTCACCGTCACCGGTTGTGCTGGAGGTGCCAAAAGAGCCACATTCGCTGCGGGGTTATTTGATGTTTGAGAACGCTGTATAGTCACATCGGGAATACCGACAAGCAATGAATTTTCGCCGCTGGTTTCATACATTCGCAACTCTACGGCAACTCGATATTTAGGACGCAGTTGGGGAGATAAAAATCTGGCAATTTCACTAATCAACCAGTGATGCAATTCAGGCCATAGGTTAGGATGTTCTAAATAGGGATCGACACCGGGAAAGGGAGATGGCATTGATTTGGCTCCTTGACTCAAGTCTATTTATAGTTTAGCAACATTTTTTTGGCGCAACTGGCTTTTTGGAATAGCTTTTAGGGCATAGCTTCGCTTGTGACTAATGAAGGCTGAAAGGTCAATCGAGCTTTTGCAATAATAGGTTCGATCGCACATATTGCACTTATTGCCATATTCCGTCGGGGGTTTAAACCGCTGCCGGAATATGGCAACAAATGCAAGATATCAGTTCGATCGCATTAACTTTCGATCGACAATTGCATCGGAATAGGAACGCTGTTTTCATCTAAGACAGACAGCGCATTTACGAAAACAATTGTATGCGGGACTGCCGGCATTAAGCGGCGCAGTGCATTTAGGTAAGATTCGGCATCGGGGCGGCGGGCGAAACGGGCGACTGTTAACCGCTGACAGTTGGGGAGGTGGCGAATTATGCACCAAGGTTGAAGTCGATCGCGATATGTCGATTGTTTTGGTATCATAGGAAAATCCTTCCCACTTTTGTCGGTGGTGAATGAAAGGCGATCGCTCTAGATTTCTCAGGTCCGAGGGCGATCGCTATTAATTGTATATTCATTAAATTACGAGTAGTCGTAATTGTCAAGGGCGGAATGGGACGAATTAGACTGCGAGTTCGAGAACTTGCTCAAGAGAAGGGTTGGACTCTTAGGGAAGTCTCCAACAGAACGGGTATTCCATACACTACGATCGCCACCTATGCCAGTTCTCCAGGTATGGCAACTGTTGACTACACGGCTTTGGACAAGATGGCTCGTGCGTTCGATATTGCGATCGAAGATTTAGTTGAGATTTTGGAACAGTAAAGAAAAAATAATGCTCGCGAACATTCAAAGAGAGTTGATTGTCTAAGGACATAACAATGTTGTGTTTCTAGTATTTTACTCAAAAAAACCAGGACACAACATTGTTGTGCCCCTACTGTATTGTCGGCAATTGAAAAATCGTATTTTACTCAAAAAAGCCAGGACACAACATTGTTGCGATTCCCTACCTCATCTCATATCCAAACAAATTCGGATCGACTTCACCCAAATTCAAATCGGCTAAACCATAATCAGCCCAACGCCTTTCTACCATCGCCGCAACATCAGGATCGGACTCCAAAACTTCCCCCCATTCGTGATCGGTTTCCGGCGGCATCTTCGTAGTAGCATCAATCCCCATCCTGCCTCCCAAACCAATCTTTTCACTGGCAAAATCTAACGTATCAAAAGGCGTATTCGGCAAAATAAATACATCCCGAACTGGATCGACTTTAGAACTAATTGCCCAAACTACTTGACGCGGGTCGCGAATGTTGATACTTTTATCGACAACAATCACAAACTTAGTGTAAGTAAACTGCGGTAATGCACTCCAAAATGCTAAAGCAGCCCGGCGCGCTTGACCGGGATATGCTTTATCAATCGAGATAATTGCCGCTTTATAACTCAGGGCTTCCATCGGTAAGAAGAAATCGACAATTTCCGATACTTGCTGCCGCAAAATAGGGGTATAAATACGGTTAAGCGCGATCGCCATCATTGCTTCTTCTTTCGGTGGCCGCCCGCTAAATGTCGTCAGATAAATCGGGTCTTTGCGGTGGGTCATGCAGTTGAATCGAACCAGCGGCGAATCTTCCACGCCGCCGTAATAACCCATGTGATCCCCGAAGGGCCCGTCGGGCAGAACTTCCCCCGGCGTAATCGTTCCTTCTAACACAATTTCCGAGTCCGCCGGTACTTCCAAATCTACGGTTTTGCACTTCGCCAATTGCACGCCGGAACCGCCGTAAAGTCCCGCAAATAACCATTCCGATAAATCTACAGGAATTGGCGTTGCTGCGGCGAGAATAATCAGCGGATCGACTCCAAGGGCGATCGCAACTTCCAACTTTTTACCAGCCTGCGCCGCTTTCCGCAAGTGTCGCGCCCCGCCCCGCACCGATAACCAGTGTACAGTCATCGTGTTTTTTGACTGCAACTGCAACCGATAAACCCCCACATTCGGCGTACCCGTTTCGCAATCTTTGGTAATTACCAAACCCAGGGTGATAATTTTGCCCGCATCTCCCGAATAAGGGCGAATCATCGGGATTTTGTTCAAATCCACCCCTTCTCCCTCAAATACCACTTGCTGACAAGCTGGGAAAAAGTCGCGGCCGGGTTTGGCTTTCACTACGTCAAACAGCACTTTGCCGAATTCTATCGCTTGGGAAATCTTTTTCGGCGGTTTTGGCTGTTGCAGCATTCCCAGTTTTTTGCCGAGCTCTTCTAGTTCGATCGGCTTTTCCATGTTCATCGCCCAGCAAACGCGCTCTTCCGTACCCAACAGGTTAATCGCGACGGGGAATTCGGCCCCTTTGACGTTTTCAAACAGCAGTCCCGGGCCGCCTTTTTGCAGCATTTGGTTGGAAATTTCGGCAATTTCGAGGTCGGAATCGACTAAGGCGCTAATCCGGCGCAGTTGTCCCCGTTCTTCGAGTAGTTTTAGGAATCCCCGCAAGTCTCTTGCCATTGTTGTTAAAGAAATGTTAAGTGCCCCTACTATTATGCGGCTATCGGGGGATGGAGTGCGGGGTGGGGGCGATCGGGCGATCGCTAAATAAATTTCTCTTGTTATCGTTACTCTATGATTTGGTATTTCTCTGATTCATCAAAAACTGACTTTAGCTAATTTTTATTTAAAATGCTCTTAACCAAAATTTAAACAAAGCTTATTCTATATACTCCCTTTCCTTGGGAATTTCAGTCTATCCTATGGAGGATATTTGCAAAGACGGGTATTAAGGAAGAGGAGGAATATGAATTTTTTCACGGGACGTTGGCGACGTAGTTTTATAGTGACACTAGCAGCAGCAGCATTTTCGCTGACTTTGATTAGTTCTGCTGTAGCTGCGGTAACACTAAATGGTTCGGGAGCAACTTTCCCTAAACCTCTTTACGATCGCTACTTCTCTCAGATGAGAAGTGCAAATCAAATTACTGTAAACTACGAAGGAACAGGCAGCGGTGCTGGCATCAAAGCATTAATTTCAGGCACTGTTGACTTCGCAGGCAGCGATGCGCTGATGACTTCTGCACAAATAGCTGAAGTAAAGCGCGGCGTCATGGCGGTTCCGACTGCTGGCGGCGCTGTTGCAGTTGTCTACAACTTGCCCGGAGTGACCAATCTGAGGCTAAATAACGATGCCATGAAAGGCATCTTTGAAGGCAAAATTACCCGCTGGAATGACGCTAAAATAGCCGGAATTTCTGGACAAGCTAAAAATTTGCCAAATACTCCAATTCGAGTAGCTGTGCGGGCAGAAAGCAGCGGTACTACCTTTATTTTTTCTAATCACTTGCAGGCGATCGGCAGCAGCATCAAAGCAGCCGCTCAGCCGAGTTGGCCCGGAAGCCCTGTCAGCGGTCAAGGAAACCCCGGCATCGCTGCTTTGGTAAAAAATACAGCGGGTGCGATCGGCTATGTTCAAGATACTTATGCTCGGCAAAACAATCTTCAAACAGCGTTTATTCAAAATAAAGCTGGTAGGTTTGTAGATCCTAGCTTGGCTGAAGCAGAGAAAGCTTTAGCAGGGGAAACATTCCCCGCAGACTTCCGCTTAGTAGAAGGAAATCCTAACGACGGTTATCCGATTGTTGGTTTGACTTGGCTGTTAATCTACAAAGAGTATCCTGCTGCAAAAGCAGATGCTATTAAAAAGATGGTTAATTGGGTGATGACTACAGGTCAAGGTCTCAACAAACAGTTAGAGTTTACTCAAATTCCTTCAGCTACAGCTCAAAAAGTGATTCAAACAGTTAATCAGAGTGTAGTTGCCAAAGGTTAATTAAGGCGATCGCAGGGAGTTAGGAGTTAAGAGTTAAATATATAGCCTATTCCAGGTTTATTAAGTGTAGGAAAAAAGGCTTTAGCCTTTTTTCCTACGGAGAGCTATCACTCTTGGTTGTACTTGATAAACGTGGAATCTGCTGTAGGACTCAAAACTCATAAATTATCAAGCTAATGTGCACTACATTTACTGATTTAAGGTGCAGCCCACCCTGCCAGCTAATTATAATTACTGGTTTCTCAAGCAAATATTTCGCTTTTTACGCAATAATTCCGTTATGACCAATCCTTCCAAAAAACGTAAAAAAGTGACTGGAAAATCGCCCGAAATAAACACAGCATTAGACTTGACAGATACTTCTGGTGAAGGTTTATGGATCGAGTCAGGATTTACACTGTTTGTATGGGCTTTTGCCTTCGCGACAGCGGGCACGCTGTTCTGGATAAGCGCGGTAATTTTTAAAGATGCTTGGCCAGCTATTAGCCAATTTGGACTCTCTTTCTTGTGGAATCCCAAGTGGGATATCGGCGAGTTGCAGTTTGGGGCTTTGCCGTTTATTTACGGTACTGTGATTAGTTCTGCGATCGCCGTAATCATCGCACTTCCTTTAGGGCTGTCAGTAGCTATAGTTACTAGCGAGAACTTCTTACCCGTTTGGGTGCGATCGCCCTTGGGATTCATGGTTGAATTAATCTCGGCTATTCCCAGCGTAATAGTTGGCCTTTGGGGAATCTTTGTTTTGATTCCCTTTTTGTTGCCATTGCAGCAGTCATTGTTTGATAATTTCAGTTGGTTTCCCTTGTTCAGCAGCGAACCTTTAGGCCCCGGAATGCTGCCCGCTGGAATACTTTTATCGATTATGATTCTGCCCACAGTAGCCGCCATCAGCCGCGATGTCTTGCTGTCAGTTCCAGTCGATTTGCGAAGTGCTTCGATGTCCCTCGGTGCCACCCGCTGGGAAACAATATTTAAGCTGTTATTACCAGCAGCTAGTTCAGGAATTATCGGCGCTACAATCTTGGCCTTGGGACGCGCTTTAGGCGAAACAATGGCCGTCACAATGGTGATTGGCAACTCGATTCAAATTAACAAATCTCTCCTAGCTCCCAGCTACTCAATTCCTGCTGTTTTGGCAAGTCAATTTCGGGAAGCTCTCGAACCGCTGCACATCGGCGCTTTGATGTATTTAGCCTTGATTCTATTTGTCATCACTCTGTTGGTGAATGCAGTGGCAGTATTGCTGGTTAAGCTAATGAGCGTTAAGGGATCTAAAAATTAACACGCTCGAAAGTAATTGGTAACAAGCTTTTTTATGTATTCTTTCCCACGCTCAGGACGGAGAAAGAGAAAAGTGTAACATCCTGAGAACAAGCTTGAGAAATCCGTCGAATCAATCTAAAGTCTAAAATCTAAAATCGCATGACTCAATCACAAAAATCAAACAGTATTCTGGATGCAGAAATTTACAAACCCCTGTCACTGAGCAGAAATTTGTTCAGTCGGGGAATGACACTTATTGCCTTCATTTTCACAGCTCTTGCCGTGCTACCTTTGTTCGCGATTTTATACAAAATCTTGGGGGAAGGACTTACACATTTGAGCTGGGAAGTGCTAGTATCTCTGCCTGCACCCGTCGGAGTTGAAGACCAGCCCAACGGCTTTGCCAATGCGATTATCGGCACTGCTTTAATGGTGGGAATTGCGACATTAATCAGCGTGCCTATCGGTGTAATGACGGGAATATTTTTGTCTGAGTTTGGTAGAGAAAACAAAGCGATTGCTAATAGTATTCGCTTTATTACGGTTATTCTCAGCAGTGTTCCGTCGATCGTAGTTGGCGTCTTTTCCTACGCCCTAATTGTCGTTACCACCAAAGCATTTTCATCCTTAGCGGGCGGTTTTGCCCTCGGCATCATCATGCTTCCTGTGGTTGCTCTGACAACAGAACAAGCATTAAAATTAGTGCCTACTTCTTACCGTCTCGCTTCGGCTGGTTTGGGAGGCGGACGCTTTCAAACTATTTTTCGGATTATTATTCCCTCAGCACTTCCAACTATTACCACAGGTATTTTACTCGCTGCTTCCCGGGCAGCCGGCGAAACCGCCCCGCTGATTGTAACTGCCTTGTCGAGTCAATTTTGGCCTCCTCTAGTTGATAAACTAGGGGAGATAATGCAGTCCCCGATAGGTGCAGAAACTATCTCAAGACTAAAAGAAATTCCCGAAACACTGCTGACTCCGACTCCTTCTATGTCGGTATTAATATATAGCTACGCTAGCTCTCCTTACAAGGAGCAGAACGAATTGGCGTGGACTGCTGCCTGTGTCCTTTTGGGCATGGTTTTAATTGCTAGCGTCGCATCCCGTACAGTAACTCGGAAACGCTTGCAAAACCGATAATTCAATAAAAAAAGTGCATCTCTCAGTCCAATATTAACAATATAACGAGGCAAATAATGAAACCTAAAGCTAACTTGAAATCCGAAGACTCTACACATCAATTCCTAGACGAGCCTACGCCGGAAATTGACCCCAATGCCATGCCAGCACTGCGGGTTCAGGACTTAAGTTTTTATTACGGAACTCACAAAGTATTAGAAAATTTATCGATGAATATCCCTCACCCGCAAGTTACGGCTATTATTGGCCCTTCAGGTTGCGGCAAATCCACTTTTCTCAAAGCTCTCAACCGGATTGGTGAATTGGAGGGAAAGGTTCAAATTAAAGGAAGAGTAGAGTTTTTTGGACAAGATATTTACAGCCCGAAAGTAAACATTAATAGTTTGCGTCGCCAAATCGGGATGGTGTTTCAAAGACCCAATCCTTTTCCGCTGAGCATCTACGATAATATTGCTTACGGGGTGAGAATTTTTGGTCGCAAAAGCAAAGCAGAATTAGATGAAATTGTGGAATCTGCACTCAAAAGTGCGGCGCTTTGGGATGAGGTGAAAGACGATTTGAATAAATCTGCTCAGGGGATTTCGGGGGGACAGCAGCAGCGACTTTGTATTGCTCGCGCTTTGGCGGTGAAGCCAAAAATTTTGTTAATGGATGAACCTTGTTCTGCTCTAGATCCGATTTCAACGATGAAGATTGAGGAGTTATTTCAGACTCTGCGGCAGCAGTTAACGATTGTGATTGTGACGCACAATATGCAGCAGGCAGCTCGTGTTTCTGATTACACGGCATTTTTTAATACTGATGAAAGTCGCATCGGCCGCCTGGTGGAATTTGGGCCGACAAGTAAGATTTTTACTTCGGCGGGCAATTCGAGTACGAGAGATTACATTCAAGGGCGTTTCGGTTAATACTTACATCTTGAGCCTCTTTCAGAACAGGCAAGATGTTTGTTCCACAACAGACAAATATTTTTGTGAAGCAGGCATCTTGCCTGCTATAGTTATGTCTTCAGAATAGGCAAGATGCCTGTTCCACAACAGATCAACATTTTTGTGAAGCTGGCCTTTTGCCTGCTATATTTATGTCTTCACCACTTCTGAAGCGAGAGTTAGGTGTTTTCGGCGCAACTCTCATGGGCCTGGGATCAATCCTCGGTACCGGAGTATTTGTGAGTATCGGCATTGCTGCGGAAGTTGCTGGGCCGGGGGTGATTTTGGCTGTCGGTATTGCGGCTTTAGTGGCTGTTTGCAATGGCCTTAGCAGCGCTCAATTAGCGGCAAATCATCCTGTTAGCGGGGGTACTTATGAATATGGCTACAAATATCTCAATCCTTGGCTGGGTTTCACTGCCGGCTGGATGTTTCTGTTGGCGAAAACGGCTTCTGCGGCTACTGCTGCTTTAGGTTTTGCGGGGTATTTTTTAAATGCAGTTGGTGTAGCCGATCGCACTTACGTAATCCTAACAGCTTTAGTCGCCCTCGCCACCCTCACTTTAATTGTATTGACGGGAATTAGGCGATCGAATATTGCCAATACTGCCATAGTCTCAGTTACACTTCTATCCTTAGCGGTGTTTGTTGCTGTCGGTTTGCCACAGGTAAGGTGGGAAATGCCTGCCCTACAGAATGATAGCTCGATCGGCTCCATCTTCCAGGCCACCGCCCTGATGTTTGTCGCTTATAGCGGTTACGCCCGCATCACCACAATGAGCGAGGAAGTGCGGGAACCGAGGGAAACCATTCCCAAAGCCATAATTTTCACTTTGGTGCTGACAATGCTGCTTTACGTGGGGGTAGCAGTAGTTGTCGCCGGCGCGGGGGGAGCCGATAAATTGTCTTTACAACCAGGCGGCACGGCTGCACCTTTAGAAGTCATCGCCCGCAGTTTCCCAATTCCAGGAGTTTCTCAACTGCTAGCCGCCGGCGCAATTACTGCCATGTTGGGAGTCTTGCTGAACTTAATTTTAGGGCTCTCGCGCATCTGGCTGGCGATGGGGCGGCGTTTGGATATGCCGAGAGTCTTGGCGCGGCTGAATCCAGAGGGGACAAATCCCTACGTCGCTGTGGTGGTTGTCGAAGTTACGATCGCACTTTTAATCCTCGTCGGCGATGTCAAAACCACTTGGTCATTTAGCGCTTTTAGCGTTTTGATTTACTACGCTATCACCAACCTCGCCGCGCTGCAACTTTCCCCCGCCGAAAGGCTTTATCCACAGTGGTTGGCTTGGGTGGGTTTGGGGAATTGTCTGTTTCTGGCTTTCTGGGTGGAGAGGCATATTTGGCTGACAGGATTGGCCTTAATTGTCGCCGGTTTAATTTGGCGGGCGATCGTCCGACTCCCGGCGAGAAACTAGAAGTGTGATAAATTGAAACAGCATCCCGCATTGTAGAGGGTCATGCCCGATCGAACTCCCTTGCTGGCGACTCAAGAATCTCTCGCACTCAGCGTCATCAGTCGCTATATAGCTCAAACCCTAATTACCATTCAGGAAAAGCATCCCGAATGGATAACTGAAAAATACAGGAAAACCCCCTGGGCCAAACCTGATTTTCAGTCAGTTTTGATTGGAAAATTGACAAAAAGTTTCACAGTAGCCAGCGATACAGATTCCCTGCTGCTGACTGCGAAAAAATACCTACAAATTCTGCTGGTTCCAGAATTCGTTAATTCACCTCAATTCAGCAAATTATGTGCCAAAATTCAGCAGCTAGCCCAGTCTCAAACAGCACCACCTAAATCACAAAACTCAGTTGCGTCAGAACCTCCAACTCCAACAGCCAATCAACCAGCCCCGCTTCCTCTCGGCATTGCTATCTTGCTGCTAGATGTCGAAAACTTGCAACTCACCATCGAAACCGAAAAATTCCTAGAGGGAATTTGCCACTATCCCATCCAAATCAAAGTTGCCTTTGCCAATTGGCGCAGCATGGGCAAGAAAGATGCCGAATTTCACCAGCGCGGCTATCAACTAATTCACGTCCCCCCCGGCAAAGACAGCGCCGACTTAAAAATGGCTACAGTGGGCGCATCGATTTTCGTACATTATCCCACAGCCAAAGAGATTTTTGTCTGTTCGTCCGATCGCGCCCTCACTCACCTCAGCAACACACTGCAAGCCCACGGATTAACCGTATTTCAAGTCCGCAAACAAATAGATAAAATCATAGTTTTAAACAGCAAAACCGGACAAATTGAAACCCATTCCCTCGTAACTCTACCGGAAATTACACCCCTAGAACAATTAGTTATTCAGCTAAAAGAATTAATCAAAAAAGAGCAACAACGTACCTCAACTCAGTGGATCAAACTTTCTACGATTTCAGCTTTATTTAGGGAAAATTACGGTTTAGTCCTCAATCAACTGGTTGCAACTCATTTGCTAGGCACTAAAACCAGGGATATATTTCTCAAATATCCGACCGATTTTGTACTCCACAAACCCTCCGAGACTTCTCAAACTTATGTCACTCTTTTTGAAGTAAGATTATCCCCCCCGCCCCCAATACTTAGCAAAGAAAATCTGAATAATTCCCAGGCAGCACCTGGCAAATTGACCGATATTAATTCTCTGGAAGACTTGGAAAGAGCTCTTGTCAAAATCGTTGGCGACTTAACCGGCAACTCTCCGGAAAATTCTGTATTTCTCTCCAATGTAGGCAGCGAATTTCACCGACAATACGGTAAACAAATTACCCAAATAATTAAGGATTTTAATCTCGGTAGAAAGTTTCCTAAATTTTTGCAATCCTGCACTTCTCTCCAGCTAAAAAAAGCTGAAAAAGGCTGGCAAGTTTCCCTCAATTAATAAAAATTTCAAATATATAAACGTCCCATTACAAGCAACTTGAGTTATCATACAATCTGGACGTAAAGAAATGTAAAGGGATATGCAGGACAAAGTTGTGGTTGTGGTGGGTGCGACTGGCGGCATCGGTTCAGCAGTGGCCCGCAAACTCGCTGATGCGGGTGCGAGGCTAGTGCTCGCCGCCAGAGACAGCAGCAAGTTAGACGCTTTAGCTGGCGAACTTTCAGCAACAGAGGTACTGTGCGTGCCCACAGATATAACCGATTTGCCGCAAGTCGAAACGCTGATGCACAAAGCTGTGGAACATTTCGGACAAATTGATGCCCTCATAAACGCCGCCGGTGCCGGAATTCTCAAGCAGTGGAACAAGTTAGAGCCCGCTGATTTAGATGCAATGCTTGACTTGAACTTAAAAGGCAGTTTTTACACGTCTCAAGCAGCGGCGAATTTGATGAAAGAGCGCAAATCCGGCCACATTTGCAATGTCATCGGGATTTTGGGCAAGCATTCGATGGCGATGGGAACTGCTTATTGCGCTTCAAAGTTTGGGGTAGTTGGTTTCAGCAAGTGCATGGCAGATGAACTGCGACGCTACGGCATTAAGTTTACGCTATTCTATTTTGGCGGGGTGGATTCTCCGTTTTGGGATAATGTGAGTTTGAAGGTAGACAGGTCAAAAATGCTGAGTACCGAAACTGCCGCCAATGCGATTATGTTTGCTCTTTCGGCTGACCCGCAAGCTGTGCCGATGGAGATTAATATTCAGCCGGAAAGTCATTTGTTCTTTTAGCGATTGAAGGGTGATTTGAATGCAGAAGGCAGCGGAAGCTGAAGCCCAAAAAAATTATGATATTTTTAGGTTTGAGAACTTATACAGCACTTAATTATTTAGGTGCACGAGCTGGCGCACCTTACCCCTACAAGTAGCACGTCAAACCATTTTTTCGCCTTAGTCCTATTGGCGAAGGCCTAGCGGTGAAATCTAAGTTATCGCAGAGACCGGGTTTCTTTTAAGTGCCAACTTATTTCTGCCTTCAGAGGGATCTAGGATATTCAATCTTTAGGTTATTATTAAGTCAAAGCACAATAAAAAACATGAAAAATATCCATTACTCAATCCCTCCCTTGCTGTTTCGCAGTGAAAATAAGACTATCTTCCATTTTTTAGTTTCCATTTTCAATTATTGATTATGGAGTTCGATCGCATCCAATTTTACGTTGAAAACGCTAAAGTATCCCGCGACTGGTTTGTCAGCCACTTAGGCTTTCAATCAATAGCAGGTTATGCCAACAGCCACACTCACATTGAAGTGGTCAGCAGTGGCAATGTATGTTTTGTTTTATCTTCGCCCCTGACACCCGCTAGTCCGGTTGCTAGTTGGTTGAAGTTTCATCCTCCAGGGATTGCCGATGTGGGTTTTCGGATAAAAAATATTGAATTAGCGGTAGCTAGAGCGGCTGCTGAAGGCGCTAAAATCCTGGAACCGATTCAAGAAGACCTAAACGCAGGAGGCTATTTTAAGCGGGCAAAAATCGCGGGCTGGGGAGATTTAAGCCATACTCTCGTGGAGCGAATTGGCAGCCATTCACTGCTATCGGCTTCGGATAAGCTGCCGTTGTTTACCCGGATTGACCACGTAGTGTTAAATGTTGAATCTGGGGACTTGTCGAGTGCTGTTAGTTGGTATCAAAAAATATTAGGTTTTCAACCGCAGCAAAATTTTGACATTCAGACTCAGAAATCGGCTTTGCGGAGTCAAGTTATGGTGCACGCTGAAGGTGGGGTGCAATTCCCGATTAATGAACCGGCATCAGCTAATTCTCAAATTCAAGAGTTTTTGAGTGCCAATCGAGGGCCGGGAATTCAGCACATGGCTTTGCAAACTAATAATATCGTGGGGGTTGTTGCCGATTTGCGATCGTGCGGTTTGCCTTTTCTACCGGTTCCTTCAACATACTACTCCGAATTGCAGGAACGGCAAAACTATTTGCCCGCAGATTGGCAAGCAATTGCAGCTTGTCAAGTTTTGGCAGATTGGCAAGAAGATACTCCCGCAGCGATGCTGCTACAAATCTTTACCCAGCCAATTTTTGCAGAACCGACTTTCTTTTTCGAGATTATTGAGCGCCGAGTTAGTTTAGTTAACGGCAAACAGGTGCAAGCTGGAGGTTTTGGGGCGGGGAATTTTCGAGCTTTGTTTGAGGCGATAGAACGGGAACAAATGAAGAGGGGAAGTTTGATCGATGATTGACAAAACTTCCAGTTTTTAAGTCATACAGCCGTGTTAATCAGCACTGCGATATCTTTCCACCCGTAGGCAATTTCTTTGAGTGCAACTCCGGCTCTACTTGTTTGCTGTTCGTCTACTTTTTCACCTCCTAATAATTCATAAAATTTATAGGCTGAATTGTCTCCTAGTACCCAAACCAGCATCGAGTTCAAACTTAATTCTGCCAATTTTGTGGCAACTGTTCTCACGAGTTGCCGTCCGGTTCCTTGACGCTGATATTCCTCCAAAATATAGATGGCAAATAATTCTCCTTGATAAACATATTTGCCGGTGCGCTCGCAACCAGCCGCAGCAAAACCCACAAGTTCACCCGAGTCATTCTCAGCAACGCACACAAAATTTTTACTTTTTTCTGCGTTTACGAGGATTTCTTGCCAATTGCTTTCTCGCTTTTCATAGGACAGTTGCGCGAGGTAATCTGTCGGTACAATGTTTCGGTAAGCTGTCCGCCAAGTATCTACATTAACCCGTGCGATTGCAGGTGCGTCAGCGATTTTAGCTTCTCTCACAATCATCAGAAAATACTCCTTTCCCGTCCTGAAATTCTATTTTCAAGTCTAGGCCAACTATACGATCGCGCCCTTCTAGTTTAGCTCGGTACAGCGCTCGATCAGCCTGTCCAATTAACTCCTCAATCGATAAACCAGCAGCAGGTACCGTAGTAGCGATACCCATACTAAGAGTTATAAACTTACTTACCTTGGAAGCAGCATGAAAAATTGCCGCTGTCTTCAAATCCCTGCGAATTGCTTCAGCTATCTGCTTTGCTCCTTGTACATCAGTTCGCGACAAAATTACCGCAAATTCTTCGCCACCGTAGCGTGCGGCTAAATCTCCTGCCCGCTGAGCGTTGCTAGCTAAAATTTCGGCTACTTGTTTTAAACATTCGTCGCCTCCTTGATGCCCGTAATGATCGTTGTAAAGTTTGAAAAAATCGATATCGCACAAAATTAAAGACAGCGACTCTTTTTCTCGCTCCATCAACTGCCATTCTAACTCCAATTTTTTGTCAAAACAGCGGCGGTTGGGAATTTGAGTCAATCCATCCACCGAAGCGAGGCGCTGCAATTCCATGTTAGCTGCTTGTAATTCTAATTTGGCTTGTTCTAAAGCTAAATTTTGCCGAGCTAATTCTTCACTTTGGCGTTTTTCTTGTTCGTACAAAAATCGGATTGAAGCTTCAGCTTCTTGCAGTTCTTTCTCTGCATATTTGCGCTTAACAAATTCCCCTAATTGAGAACTTACCACAGCTATGATCTGAAGTAAATCTTGATCCGGTGGCAGTTCTTCCCGGCAAAAAAAAGTCATTACTCCTACAACTTGGTTCCTAGCGTGAATGGGGAAACCGAATCCCGATCGCAGTCCCGCTTCCTCGGCCAAGCGCGATCGCACGAAATTGCGATCGCCCACAAGATCAGTAATCCACTGCGTAGAACCGCTTCTGGAAACCGCTCCCGGCAAACCCTCACCCGCAGCCAAAATAATCTGCTGATCGTTTTCGGCAAACTCCCTAACTTCATCCGCTGCCTGCCAAACTGCCACCCGCCGCCAACAAGGATTTTCCTCGATCGGACAGCAAAGCGGCAGGCACCAAAGCGGATCTTTTTCAGATTTTATTTCCTCACCCAATCGAGTTTCTTTCTCCCCCTCTGCAGGCGTCCAAAGCTCGCCAAAATCCCACCCAAAACTTTGGCAAATAGCTTGCAAAATTTTCGGAGTTGCGCTATCTAGAGAAGTTGATTCTGACAGGATATGAGTCACAGCATACTGTGCTTCTTGACACTTTTTTATGCGTTGTTGCTTGGTAATGTCTTTGCCGATATAAACAAAATCTTGTATAACTTCCCTATCTGCATCCTTGCTTCCTGTGCTTGTCTCAAAATTAGAGCATGAAAACGCAACAATCACCTTTAAACCTATTTTCGTTTGGCAAGCTACTTTTACTTGAGGCCAATATTCGCTTTTAAGTGCAGGAGGTAGCTGGCTGACTTTGCGTAACAATTCCTCCTCAGCCGTAATCATTGATATGGATTGGCCGATTAATTCCGATTCGGTATATCCAAATAATTGCTGTGCAGCTTGATTCACTTTTTTGATTTGGCCCGATGTTCCTGTTACGAACAAAACATCCCCTAGGGAATTAATAATTTTGTCAATATAATCGCCAGCCGCAGCTAAGTTATCGCCTTTAATACTTGTTTTCTTGGCAGTCAGAACGATGGTTGGCTGAGAGCCAATGCTATCTGTCACATCTTCGCATAAAATAATCAATCTGTCAGCATTGGCTTGCCCCTTATAACCAAAAATGTACAAGTTTAGATACAAATAAGATCCGTCTTTGAGAACTCGGCTAATTGATTTTAACTGACAATCTTGCTGTCGTTCTTCAATAATATCTTCAAGGAGTCCTTCAATCCCAATCAGTTCGGGAAAACTATCGCGCACGTCTTTTCCTGCGCCTACTTCCTCATGAAAGGCAAAATCTTGCACTTTCAAAGATATTTCTTTAATCTTAAGTTCGCGATCGACTGTGAGGTATTCAATCCTGCGTAAGGATAACAGCTTATAAAGAAGAATATTAATACTTCTTGGGCTGCTCTCTACAGTTAATGTGGGAAGCATCTCGTTATTGTAGAGCATCTCTCTCAAAGGTTAGCCGGTAAAGTTAGTTGTTGTTTGGCTGCGATTTATCATGGGAATTTTTATACTGGCATATGTCTTCACCTGGTACCGCTGGCTAATTTATGCAAACAGTACACTTTGGATTCTCCAAGCAGTTTTTTGCTTATTTTAAAAATGGGACCAAATATTAATAGGATCAACTTTTTTGGAGAAAGCGCAGTCAAAATCAGCCTCGATTGAGGTTGAGATTTATGAAGAATATGTAGCGGTTTACACTATTTGTGCGACACATTTTAATTTTAAATTCCCCGATATGGGTTACAACCGCTAAAGTTAAGGAACAGCACAGTTTAATTCAAAAGTTTCCTTTAATTAGCACCATTCCTATAGACCTTACCTCCCCTAGGTATTTGTGTCAATTTTTGTAAAGAAAGTGTTACCTTTAAATGATATAGTATCGAAGAATTTGTATAAAAACTTAAAAACACTCTGCTAAATGCTGAGACTTATTACCGACTTTGACGGCCCGATCATGGACGTGTCCGATCGCTACTACCGAGTTTACCAGGAGTGTCTCGCCGAGACTAAGCGTTCGGGCCAACCAGTGCGCGAACTCCCGAAAGCCGAGTTTTGGGACCTGAAGCGTGCGCGGGTTCCCGAAACCGAAATCGCCATCCTCTCAGGATTAGACGCTGCCCAAGCCCGCGATTTTGCCCAGAAACGCCGTCAAACCGTCCACACCCTACCCTACATGATTTACGATCAACCAGTTCCCACCGCTGTGGAAACTCTCGAAAAGGTGCAGCGCGCTGGAGTAGACTTAGCGGTGATGACCATGCGTCGCGTTAGGGAACTAGATGAAGCCTTCAACCGCTGTAATTTAGGGCAATTTTTCCCAGAAAACCGCCGCTATTGCCTCCCCAACGATTACGTTAAAACCGGGGATGTCAAAGATAAGCCGCTGCTGATGGCGAGAGCTCTCGCCGAACTGCCGCCGGCTTCTGACCTTTGGATGGTTGGGGATACGGAGGCGGACATTGTTGCCGCAAAAACCCACGGTGTCAAGGTAATTGGTGTGTTGTGCGGAATTCGCGATCGCACCCAACTAGAAATGCAGCAACCGGATTTAATTGCCAACAATTTGAGCGAAGCAGTTGAGATTATTTTAGATAGTCAGTTGTCAGTTGACTGTTGACAGTTGACAGTTGGCAGTGGTTAATTATTGTTATTGGTTGGTTCGTAAGTTTTAGGTGTTAGTAGTTAGTTGATTGTTACCAATTACCAATTACTAATTACCATTTAACAATTACCAATAACTAATGACTGTTGATGGTTGACTAATGATTGATGACTGTTGACAACTGACAACAGTCAACTGTCAACAGTCAACTGACTATCGCAGAAAACCGCTTACCAGCCAGAGAATTAAAAACGTAAACAAAGCGATAAATTTCTCTGTTGTTATAAATGCCGGACTGACCAAAGAACCCAAAAAGCCTCCCAGCAACAAGCCTATAACCAAGCCAGCCACAGTAAGCAGCACAGCCCGACCAAATTTTTGTTCCTTGCGATTAACAAAATAAAGACAAGACCCGACCCCAAGAGCCAGAGTCAACTGTAGTAAACCATCATTAGCCGCCGGATAAATACTCAGTCCACCTAACCCCACATACACCCCAGCCGGCCACAAAATGTCCGATCGAGTAGGAGTATCGATTAGCCGCTGCAACCAAGCTGGGCTGCCACTAGGAGGAGACGGAGTAAAGCTTGGGGGTGCGGGAGTCAGCCGTTCGGGAAAGCGGATGCGTTCTGGTACTTTTATTTTGCCTTCCTGTCGCTGCCGCAGGCGATCCATAAGGATCGCGTCGTAAGCTGCTTCGATCAATTCCAAACGTTTCTTGTCACCGCTGTACTGCTCACCTAGGCGCGTGCGGGCCTCTTGCACTTCATCAAAGGAAGCATCTTCATCGACTTCAAGCAGTTGATAGGGAGTTGGCTCACTCATTGTAATAACCCGCTGAAGACTCTCGTTATAGAGTAATCTTAACAAGAGAGGAAAGCGGGGCGGGGGCGATCGCCGCTTTCCCAAAAGTTTTGCTGCTAGTTTTTGGTGCTTTAAAACAGGAACCAGCAAACCTTACGAAAATAGAAACTAGAAGGCATTTGGCATTCGTAAATAAAAAATAATGAATCCAAAGATTTTTATTTTTACCTTTGCCGTCTAAAATTTTACCTTCTGCCAAATGCCCTCAGAAGGAACTTGTCCCGCAGGCACTCACAATTCCCGACCACTGGACTTTTTTAAGTCGATCGCGGCGGTACGAAAAAAAGCGAGCCGAGTCAGAATAAGTACAGAAAGGAGCGATCGCCACTTGAGAAAAATCTATTCCCAACTGCTGCAATTGCAGAGCATTGCAGAGGCGAACATCCAAGCGTACTTTTCCCGGTTCTGGATCGGCCAAGACAGGCGTTTCCGGCAGTTGGTGCAAAAACTCGCAGATGCCGTCGGCTGTCGCACTAACGGCACTCTTAGGAGCTATAGTGGCTCCCAGTTGCGCTGCTACTTCCACAGATACCTGGTAAACCTTTCCAGCGATCGCCGGCCCCATAGCAATCTTCAGATTTTCTAGTTGACTGCCTTGTGCCACAAGTTGAGCGATCGCCTCTGGTAATATCTTAGCAGCAGTCCCGCGCCAACCCGCGTGAACTGCGGCAACCAGTCCCGTGCGATCGTCAGCAATCAGCACCGGCACACAGTCAGCCGAGCAAACCCACAGCGCCTCCAATTCTCGCTCGGCAACCAAGCCATCAGCCTCAGCATAGCTTGGGGCAGCAGTTTCCGGGCCCAGAGCCACAACCGGGGACAACTCACTCGTTTTGAGTACCCCATTGCCGTGTACCTGTTGGAGTCGGTAAACCTTAGCTCCAGGTTCGAGAACTGCCGTCAGATCGATCGGCCCCTGGGGCGAGAAATCGCGAGTAAAAAAGCCGTGAGACCATCGAGAAAGCAAGCTACAAGTCAGATAAGGCAAGCCTTGCCAGCTCTGCCAGTCCCAACTGATACCGTCAGGTTGTCCGGCGCATTCAGAGTCAGGAAAATTTGTCAAGCGATCGCCAGCTACAGTCATGAAACCTATCCTTACCCAAGCGAATCATTTAGCTTGTATTCTAAACAATCAAAAATTTTGTCCGCGAAGTTTAAAGACAGGGCCAGGTTGCAGGAAAAAATCGCGATGAGTTGGCGGTTTTAGAACAACTCACATCTTGCACCATTCTCGCTTAACAGGCCCGACGACCTGTTCCACAAAGAGTAGATTTTCTTGTGGGGAGTAGGGGTTGGGCAGGATAGCCCGCCCTGAAAAGATTATTGAGAATGGTGCAATATTTCAGGACGACCGACTGCGCCGAAATATTGCAGAATTTGAGAAATATAGGCAACTAATTAACATAGAGGAACGCCAAAGCGCTATCATCAGTGTGGCCGTCACAGACTTCTAGGCAACTGCCATCGGGATCAAAAAAACCGGATATCGATCGCGACTGCATGTGTAAGGCCTTCGAGCTTGTTCTATGTGCAAAAAAAATTGCCTCAAGCCCGGTAAAATCAGTTAGGCCTGTATATAAAGACAAGGATTGCCATACATTCGATCCTGACTTCGAGATCCTTGTGCCCCCTGTTGAGTTGGGAAAAAAAATCGTGAAACCAGTTCCAGACAAGCAAATAACAGCCCATTTGAACACCAAACAGCAAAAAAAGAACCCTACAGGCGCCCGGACTCGATCGCGCCTTTTGTCCGATCGCTCACTGCTGGTGGGACTGGGTTGCCTTGCCAGTCTGGGACTGCTCAGCAAAGGCGTAGTTTGGGCTCAAGCCGAAACTCCGCCAGCAGAACAAGCCGTCCCCGGCGCAGCAGACCTCCAGCCCTTATTTGAAGCTCCTCTCCCGCCCCCGGAACCCTCATACAGCCAAGGGTCGCCACAAACAGACCCTGCACCGCAGGCAGAAGTGCCGCCGCCCGAGCCTGCCTATGCCGCACCGGCCAGGGAGCCGGAGTACGCCACCGAACAACCTCCCACCCAATATTATCTGCCGGAACCCGCGCTGATTCCCCTGCCCGAAGCGACGGCCCAGGAGCCGCCTTTTGAAGCGCCAGTTAACCCAGCCCACGCTGAAATCGACAAAACAGACTACAGTGTTGGCGCTACCAGCGACTACGAAGCGCCAACCAGAATAGAGTTTGCAGAAAGATCGACCGGCTGCCAAGGAGAAGGCGGTGTGTGCGCGCCTCCTCGTGTTTCCGAGCCAGTGACGGCAGATGCCGGAGAACCAAACTACAGACAGGAAACTCCGAGGGCAGACGACGGCTATATTGCAGCCCCTCCTCGTCGAAATCTGCCAGAAAGCATTCCAGACAATGTTCGGGAAACTGTAGCCGGAAATAGTAGCGGGAATCCTGTCAGTAAAATCGGTCAAGCCGTTCAACAAATAGGCAGCAAGGTTTGGGGGGGTTCAAACCCACCGGAATCTGGTTACGTACCCCCGCGCTACTCGGCAGACAGTGGATACTCGGCTAACGTCGGCTACTCCGCAGACGCTGGGTATTATGCCGGATCTGCATCTTACGGTGGCGGCCCTCCAGCGCCCAGTATGGGACTCGGGCCGGTTCAAGTCGGTGCGGTTAGTGTCAGCAGTGACAGCAATACCGGTTTTGCTTACTACAATCTCACGCCGCGTCCCGCAGGCCTGCCCGGAAATGGCAACACCAGCTTGCTGTTTCCGCTATCTATTGCTTCGGCAATTACTTCGCCGTTTGGGTGGCGAACTCATCCGGTTATGGGCTACGGCAGGTTTCACACCGGAACGGACTTAGGGGCCCCGATGGGAACGCCCGTACTAGCAGCCTATGCGGGTCAAGTGGCGATCGCCGATTGGTTGGGCGGCTACGGTTTGACTGTGGTTCTCGACCACAACAAAAAGTCTCAAGAAACTCTCTACGGCCACCTTTCGGAACTGTTTGTGAAACCGGGAGAGTGGGTCAAACAGGGAGAGACGATCGGCCGCGTCGGTAGTACAGGAATGTCTACAGGGCCTCACCTCCACTTCGAGATCCGGCAAATGACTGACCAGGGTTGGGTGGCGATCGACCCGGGCTCTCAGCTAGAATTCGCTCTGGCAAAAATGATCGGCACTTTGGAAACCGCCAAAGTACCGCAAATGCCAAAAATGGTCGAAATACAAACCGCTAGCGGACTCAAGGATTTGGAAAACGATCTGCCTCAGCTTCCACCTCTGCCGCTGGGAATGGACATCGAAGTTCACAACCTCCAGCCGCCATTCCCGGAACTGTTAAAAGCTGATACTTCTAAGCCCAAAGATGCCGAAGCCGTCAAACCAAAAATTCAGAAGCAAGCTAACAGGTAAAAGTTGGGGATTGCCTAGATGAATTTTCTTGTGGAACGCTCGAAAAGCGCACCCCACAAGAAAATTAATGTTTTGTACAACCAGCACGCGAACTCGTTGCTTTTCCTCGTTACCAGGCTGTTTCGGGTAACGAGGAAAAACTTATAAAAAAGGGTAACTTGCAGCTTATGCTAATAGCGCAGCATTTGTGGGAATTAATTTTATTTCTGATTATTGTAGTCGGCCCGGTTCCCCTAAGCTTGTCTCTTGCCTTCGAGAATCAGAACGAAAACAAGAACTATTCATTTCCCCATTTTCTCCTCGTACTCCTGACGGGATGGAGCATTGCACAAGTTTGTATCGGCTTGATTTTAGGAAGCGCCGATCGCCTAAATATTGCTGCGGTGATTATAGCAGAAATGCTGATTTGTGCGATCGGCGTAATCCTGATTTATACCAAAAACCACAGAAATTTTACCTTTTCGCAGTGGCAGATTCCCCAACTCAAGCAACCTCTGAGCAAATCAGAATATCTAATTATTGTTGCCACCGCTGTTGCAGGATTTGTGCTGTTGGAAACTCTCGCAACCAAACCCACAACCAATTATGATTCATTGTGGTTTCACCTACCTGCGATCGCCCGATGGTATCAAACCCATTCATTTACATTATTAGATGCTGCGGGAAATTGGATTTTTGAACAAGAACAAGCCAAAGTCTATCCCTACAATTGGCACGTTTTATCTGCTTTGTGTGTGCTTCCCTTTGGAGAAGATTTTCTAGCAGCTTTCCCCCTGCTAATTGCGTGGGTACTTGAGGGAATTGCAGTCTATCTATTAAGCGTAAAATTCGGAGCAACCCGAATTCACGGTATGGCAGCAGCATCTTTAGTATTGACAGTACCGATGGTGCTCAACCAAGTTAACACCATTCACCCCGACTTACCGCTAGCTGCAATATTTACAGTCGGTTTGTATGTAGGTTTATCATATCATAGCAGCCGATCGCAATCGGAACTCTCCCTATTTTTGGCAGCCACAGGAATGCTAGCCGGAATAAAAATTACGGGAATAGTCTATGCTGCCTCACTTTTAGGAGGATTAGCAATATTAGAACTTAAAAGATTCGCGGTTAATAAAAAATCTACACCCGCTAAATTTAGAATTCGCCACTTTATCAAACCAGTGTTACTGTGCGGCATAGCTTGTTGCTTGCTTTTAGGAGGTTTTTGGTATGCGAGAAACTTGCTGCAAATCAATTATCCTGTCGGCGAAGTCGGCGATATTAAAATTCCCTTAGAGCCTGTTCCCTTACCGTCTCCCATACCTGGGCAAACACCTCCGGTACAGCAGCCACCCGCTTCGCCACTTTTAAAAATTTGGCAAAGCACTTTAGCAGCTCAATTTAATCCCAGCAATATTTCCCACTGGCAAACTGTCGGCTTACAAATTATCATTAGATTGCAACTGCCATTTCTGGCGATCGCACTTCAGGTATTGGCAGCACCTATGGCTTTTATCAGAGGAAAAACCCGAATAATCGATCAAAATAATATCATTTTAATTGTAGTTCTCGCCAGCACCGGAATTTTGTATTTAATTACACCTTACACGTCGGGTACTGCGGGAGAGTCGATCGGTCAACTCAGCCCTATACTCGGTTTTAACCTCAGATACGGATTTCCCTTTTTAAGCGTACTCGCCATCGCAGCAGCAGCTACAGCAAGTCTCTTGAAAACTCAAAATCAAGTTGTTCTGGCCGTGGTTTTGGTTAGTGGTTTTTTCGGAATTATTAGCAACACAATTTTTGATTATATTAAAAATGCTTCTTTCACGGGAGATAGTATTGTTTGGGGGAGTTTGTTGATAGACAATTTTAAGTCTAATCCAGTAGAAGCTATTAAGAGTATTGGAAAAATATTAGCTCCGAGTTGGCAATATATATTACCCTATCCGATATTTTATCTTTTGTCACTGACGCTGGCTTCGATACTGTTGAAAATCAATCCGGGATTAGGAGAGATCAATCACCTATTTGCCACCCGAAAAAAATCGATTTACATACTTATAGTTGGTGTCTGTATAGGATTGATATTAATTGGTCATTGGAGGGAAAAGCGAGATGTTGCACGTACAGAACTATATAGCGGTATTTACGAATATATTGACAAAAATACAGTACCAGATGAAAGAATAGGCTTCTTTTTGAGTTCCCGCAGCTACCTGTTTTACGGGAGAAATTTGGACAGACAAGTTTTATACGTGCCTTTTAGAGCCGATCGACTTTCGGCATGGATTGACAACCTGCGACAAAATAAAATTAGGACTGTGGGATTCGGGCCCCTGACTGCGACAGACGCAGCTACTAGGAAAGCTCTATCTTGGCTGACAAGTACCGAGGGCCCGCTGCAACCAGTTTTCGGAAAAAATATTAATACTGAGTCGGTGTTGTATCGCTTGAAAAATTGGTAACTACTCACAGCAGCGCAGTGGCGGTGAGTAGTTACGTTTTAATAGCCTTAATTTCTTTTTTCATTAAGACAACTCTGCCTTTGTCGGTGGCGTGGCGCTAATGTTCACTTGAGGAAGCGTGTCAATATTTGTTTGATTTCGCTTGACAAGGAGGGAAATTGAGCGGTGAAAAATGTTCCCTATCGTTACCATTAATTCGATCTTTTTACGCCGGATCTCTACCAACACCTCCCGGCTGATCAGTTGGTTATCAGAGGATGGCGTATTTTCTCCTCTCACAGGTGCATCTAGAGCATCCTGATGTTTCCAAAACTGCTGGGATAACAGGTTGAAAATGCTCCTTCCCAATAGTGTGTAAAAGCCAGAACGGAATAAGGGTGAGATGCACTCAGTTTTTAAAGCTTGGAATAACCAAAATAGTGCAGTGCGATCGCGGCCGTTGCGGCTGCTTTGGTGCGCTAAGTACAGCAAAAAATTACTGGTAGATAATCGGTGCAGGAAATCGGGAATTTCGGGATGCCGTTGCTTGGCAGCTTGCAGCATCAAAGATTGAGAATTCGCCATTGCCGTATAGTTGGTAGACATAGTGTTATACATCCTGCGATAGGCAATTGAAAATTCCGGCACCGCTCGAAATTGATAAATCTCTGCTATCCGCAGGTACAAGTCCCAGTCTTCACAGCCTTGAGCATTCCTTTCCTTCAATGTCTTGTCATAAACCCCCACATTTTCCAAACAACTGCGACGGATCAGAGAAGCACTCGCGTTTCCTATAAAGTTGTGACAGATGAGGGTCGCGTACACGTCACCTTCAATTCTATAAGACCGGAATCCTCCTGTTAGCAATCCTTTTTCATCCAAGTCCACTGTCCACGAATAGACGACCCCTACTTCTTCCCCTCCCTCCAACATACATTTAACTTGTTTTTCTATGTTTTCAGGATACCAAATATCATCGGCATCAATGGGGGCAATATATTCTCCTCTCGACTTCTGAATTCCGAAGTTTCGAGCAGCAGCGACTCCAGCATTTTGCTGTTTCACAAGCAGGACGCGAGAATCCTTTTGGCTGATTTTTTCGACAATTTCAGGGGTTCGATCCTGGGAACCGTCATCGACTACTAAAACTTCAATTGCGGAATAAGTTTGAGCGAGAACAGATTTCAGAGTTTCTTCAATAAAGGGCTCAGCGTTATATGCAGGGATAATGACTGAGACGAGAGGCAAAGAGAGGGATTTTTGAGAATCAGGCTGCATTGGCTTTTAAGAAGGTTTTTCAAAATTTTTGTTGCTTTCTCGATTGGCGGCTCTACCTTACCCTCCTCGCAGTCAGGACTTACACAGTTGGTGAAAGAGACAGCCAAGAGCTGCTAATAATAAATAATTCTACCGCATTATTAGTTAAACGTCAATGGGAGATAGCACGTTTAAATGAGTTGTGCAAATCAAGATAATGATGATTTACTCAAACAAAAAGTCATATTCGTAGAAATAAAAAAATGTCAATTTGTAAAATTCCTGAGAACACAGAAAAGCTTCCGAAGTTACAACAATTTGTTCTTAACCATAATTGTTTAATAGTACACAAATTTACTTACCTGTAAACTAAGCTTATAAACCTGTTAAATGTTTAAATTTTTTAAAAGTTTAATTTTATATAATTTTATTTCGTCTCATTTCTCTAGTTTTACTAATTGTCAATAATTTAAATTATCGAGTCTAAAAATTAGAAGCGTACAAAATATTTTTATTGTCAATACCTCGAAAAGATGTGAGTACAATACCTGACGGGGTGACAACAGAGTCAAAATCCTGATAAAATCAAGGACATAGCTCTCAAACCACTCTGAAAAAATGGCAG